>NZ_JBYCKN010000171.1:0-27172 GCF_057473405.1 Sulfobacillus sp. TH-112 | reverse complement strand
GCTGTTATTAATAGGTCAAATTCCTGTCACAACCTGTCCCTCCGTGAACCTTAGGTATCCTGATTCGGTCCCGAAAAAAACTACAGGGGAAGGATCGTTCGTTGGAACGATCCTTCCCCTGTAGTTTAGATGAGGTACGTTAGGCAGGCAGATTAGTGGAGTTCCCATATCAAAGTCAAGCTGATTACAAGATTGGGTATGATAAGGCATACACTCCCTAGAGAGGACTGGTCTCATGGATAAAAACAGCCGTCTTAAGCAATTGAATCCACTACAGTTTCAAGTGACACAGCAAAACGGAACCGAACGCCCGTTTGATAACGAATACTGGAACAATCAAGCCGAGGGCATTTATGTCGACATTGTGTCTGGTGAGCCACTGTTCTCATCCCGTGATCAATATGACGCCGGATGCGGGTGGCCAAGTTTCACCCGTCCTCTTAACGGCTCCTCGGTCATCGAGCGCACCGACCTATCTCACGGCATGCGGCGCGTAGAAGTCCGTAGTGAGGAGGCGGACTCACACCTCGGTCATGTCTTTAATGACGGCCCTCAAGAGGCGGGAGGGCTCCGCTACTGCATCAACTCTGCCGCACTACGCTTTATTCCTCGCTCCGAATTGGAAAAAGAAGGCTATGGCGACTTTCAATCGCTATTTGACTGACACGTATGACCCCAGCGACAGCTAATGGATACCTAGGAGCAGCGGGCAGTCTATTGCTCCTAGGTACCCGAACAATTTCATTCCTCCCCCACCTTGACGACTCTCTAGTCTGGTCCGTGCGCTATTACTGAACCGATAGCGATCCCCTCCACGCGAATCATTGCGACATCTGGCGTTTGTGCGATACCTTCATCCGTCACCATTGTTAGTCTGAGATGTGGTTAGCTTATTGGTTACCGTCGCCGGATTGATGAAAGGTACCCAAGGACCCGTCGCCTCTTTCAGAGCATAGAGGTAGCGGAACCATAAAACGGTGTGTATCCCCATGTTTCTTCCCTCTTAACAACCGACACATCCCAATCGGCCGTCTCGACATCGGGCACGAACGATTCCAGCGCTTGGAGTACTATTTCCCCTAGGCCCGAAGGATCAGGACGATGCCATCGCATGATAGTTAAGAGCACGGATACATGATGAGTTCGTAGACGGCGACACATCTAACGGCCGACACCATCCTCACTTCTTAGACATCCAATACCTCCTGAAACTCAATTGCCGAATCGAACGTGATTTTATCAATGTTCCCCCCAGAGAAATCACGTGAGCCACCCATTACCACGGTTCACCCATCTGTCGTCCAGTTCCCGTTCGGCGAGATCGGGAGCCTTGGCACTGATTTCTCGTGCTTGGCATCGGGTCACAGTCACTCGCTCATCGAAGGGCTCAATCCCTTCACGGTCGCCTGGGGGTTGATATGTGCATGAATGACACCTATTGGGGAAAGCACAATAAGGCGACAGCATTCCGGCTCGTCAGTGGCGCCATCGGCTGGTTTTTCTTATGAATGCGGAAGGTCATGCGCCAACGAAGTGCCTCCCCTCTCTCGATACTCGCGCCCTCTAGACACCGTGCCAGCCTTCTTGCCATACATGGGAGGAGGGTGAGCATTTATGGAAGGTAAATTTTTTCGAATTCCCGCATGCGCACGGTTAGAGGATCGGTCTGGCCATCGGACGCACGTCCACTCGCTAGGATCACGCGATGGGTGGGAATCAAATAGGTAATGGGAGACTTTTTCATGGCCCGACCCACCGCACGACTCAGCCCTCGATGCCCGCTCACAGCAGCCAAGATGCCGTAGCTCATGGTAGTGCCAAAAGGAATGGCCGTGGCGTGAGAAAGAAAGGTCTGTTCCAGCGCGCTTAGTCCAAACGGCACCGCCTGCCAATCACTAGGTGGTTTTCCTAAAAATCCTGTATCCCACACGGCGCGCAAGCCCCTCGGCAAATCTGTTGGCGTAAGCGGCATCTCATAGAGGCGGGTGGGTGCCGTATCCATTCGTTTTGCTGCCAAAAAACAATCGTGAGCAAAAGCCACCCAAATGGTACCTAGAGGGGATTCGTAGGGAGCACAGCGCAGTTCGGCATCAATCGGCCATTCCCGCCATAAGATCAGTTCGAGCACCTCGTTCCTCTCAGGAATGAAATGGGATCACTTTTGACACCCTAATCACATGAAATGGACACTTGCTCTTTTGGTCCCTGTCATGATGACAGGATGGATGACAGCAGCGCCTCAGGAAGACTCTCCGTCCTCGCGCAATCAACAAGCGCAAGAAGCATTACAACACCTTGTGCAAAGGCAGCAGTCCGACATGATTCAGCATCGTCTGAAGGCTTTAGAATCGCTTTATGCACGACCACAAGCGGACATCGCCCTTAAGACCTCGCAAATCCGATCGGACTATCTCAATGCCTGGGCCCACCTCCGTCAGGTGGTGTGGACAGGAGTGACTGTACGGGTCAGAACCCCCAGCATAGAGTGGAGTTCCCCTAACAGAGTGTCCTTTTATGCGATCGAGCGCGAGGAATACCACTATTATTACCGCTCTCTTCCGCAACATCCCCTGACGTTCGGAATTGCCTCTCGGCATCACTTGAGTCTCATTGATCACCATGGCCAGTATCTTTTCTCCAGCGACGATTTCACCAATCCGGTGCTCCCAAGCTCCGTCGCCGGAGCGGAAGTCCCACAGCAAATCGGCGGCCACCCCAACACCACGTTCCCGAGCGACGGCGCCAAAATGGCGGTCGAATACGCGAATAATTACTGCGGCAACGCCCCCGGATGTCGTAATGAGGGTCATTATAATAGCGATTATCAAAACTATAACGGAAACGGCGGCGACTGCACCAATTTCATTTCCCAAGTACTTTACGCCGGAGGATTTCGCATGACCCCTGGGTGGACTTACGATCAGGAGACCGATGAAGGCAGCGCCGCGTGGGCCAATGCCGGAGACTTAGCTAGATTTCTCAAGACTAGTAGAAGGGCGACGCCATTCGCTCATGGGTCTTATGCACAAGTCACTCATCCCACCCCGATATCTTCTGGAGGAGCGATTGAACAATTGCGACTAGGCGACCTCATTAGCTATCAGGAGCATGGACGGATTGTACACACAGCAGTGATTGCCGGCTATGATCCTAAAGGGGTTCCCCTCACCATTGCCCATACCAATGACCGTTACCACGTGCCCTGGGATTTTGGTTGGAGTAATCACACGACGTTCTACCTGTGGCATGTGCATTACCCCGATAACAAACTAGCTAGAAAAAATCGGTAGCGACGGAGAGGGACTGGATGCGGTGGGCGCACAGGGCGCCTGACCGTAATCTTCCACCCCTCCGAGAATGAGCGGATGACCCGCCTGACCATAGACGGTATACTGCACCAAACTCCCCTTCGCCAGGAGCCCTTTTCGCGAATTCCACACGGTCTGCGGTACAATTTCGGCCACCACGCTCGGCCCTTCATGTATGGCACAGGCCGGATTGTTGCCCGATGCACTGTCCACTGGACGAATAGCGACCCACTTTCCCCGCCGCCCGACAATCCGACCATAAGCGTCATGAAATCCCACGACACCCACGACCATGTCATCCTTGACAACCACACTGACTGGTTGATTGAGGGCCATGTGACCGGGGGAAAACCTCCATCCCCCCCGCCACCACACGGTACGGGCCGAGAGACGAAATGTCTCGATTCCCTGACGTGACCCCAATTCCCGTATCACCAGCTGGGTTTTCGAATGCCCTTCTAACACTCCAGAAATACTATGCCCTCGTATGACACTCTCTAAAATGACTGACCCAATGGACGCAGCACTGGGGTTCGACTCAGCCACACTGGACGGAAAACGCCATGGAGACGGAGTGTTAGGACGCACTATCCCCGGACGGGTATGCCGCTGCGAGGAGACCAAAGACACAGAAGGCCTCGTCAGAGAGGCTTGCCCTCCCCAAAGGCCTGTCGTTACACTTATTAGTGCTCCTATGATCCATAGACCCTTTTGCATCACGGCAACCGCCCCGTTTCGTCTCCTCCATACGAACATCTAACGATATAACGCGGTCTCTTTGTGAAAAGTTACATCCTCGCGCCGGCTCTCGTTCGGCAATTCCCTTTGTGTCGCAATGTCCTCATACGCTGTCGCTGTGCCACTTTCCAAGATCATTGTACCTCATTTAGATCATTCGATTTACCAATGCATACCCATTCTTCAGCCAGTCTTTATCCATTGACAGAGACCACCGCCTCCGCCCATCCTCTTCCCGCAGGGAGCCCTTGTCGGTACATCGGAGTCGTGAGTGTCGGACCTCCCTTGCGTGTGACCAGGACGATTTGTATACTTACTGCAATATGTCACATATTTCTAGGAGGCTCCATGGGATCCAATTCCCGTCCAATCATTCTTGACGTTGATACTGGGATAGACGATGCCTGGGCGATAGCGTACGCCCTCAATTCGCCGACGCTGGACGTTTTGGGTATTACCACAGGATATGGTAATGCCGATGTCGAGACCACCACCCATAACACGCTCCTCATGGTACAACTGTTGGGGCGTGACACGCCGGTCTATCGCGGCGCGGAACGACCACTGGTTCGTCCTTGGGACGGACCGGTCCCCAGTATCCATGGGCAAAACGGGATGGGCGATGTCATTTTACCCGCGTTAACTCGCCATGCCGAGCGACTTGAAGCGGCTCAATTTATCTTGGATGCTGTACAGACCAGTACGAAGAAAGTAACTCTGGTCGCGGTCGCCAGGCTCACCAACGTTGCACGGGTATTGTTATATGATCCCACGATTAAGACGCGCATTGATCGCATCATCCTTATGGGTGGCGCTGCCTTTTGTCCTGGGAACGTATCGGCTGTCGCAGAGGCGAATATCTGGGGAGATCCGGAAGCTGCAGACCTAGTTTTCCAAAGCGGCATCCCCATCACCATGGTAGGACTGGATGTCACCATGAAAACTCGACTCACACGTCGCGACCTCGAGCACCTCGATCCGTCGCTACCGGTGTCGAGCATTCTTAAAGAAGCCACCAATTTCTATATCAATGCCTACCAGCATGGAGATGCCTCGATTGATGAGTGGTGCCCTCTCCACGATCCATTGGCGGTCGCGGTGGCTGAAGAACCGTCACTGATCCACACGCACCCCTATTCCGTACGCGTAGAAACCAAAGGAGAATGGACAGACGGGATGACAGTAGTGGACGCTCGACAGGATAATCCGACCTCGCCTATTGAGGTTGCGATTGCTGTGGATAGCGAGGCCTTTCTTCAGAAATTTCGCCAACGCCTGCACATCGGACTCTAGCATCATCCCTTGATATTAATATCTTTCGTTAAATTAATCCGACGAAGATGGGTGCGGTGAGACCACCAGTAGAGTAGCCAGCCAAGTACAAACAGAATCACCATGAGCGCGACCAGTTCGCCCCAATGGGCATGGACCGCCGTACGGTATAGAAGAGCCATGACAATGTTCGTCACTAAAACTCCGACGGCGGTCGTCCATGCAAACCGAAAAATTGGCACCTGACAGGTGCCAAACAGCATATTTAAGACATCAAAAGGGATAAATGAAATCCATCGCAACAAGATAAGTGCGATCGGGTTCAAGTTCTCTACCGCATCCGCAATCACTTTGACACGAGGCTGATTGGCCCAGCGCTTCAATATAGGTGGTCCGATAATCCGTCCCAACATAAACGAAATCGATGCCGTAACCATAGATCCTGTCCAGACAATAATCACACCCGCGACTGGGCCGTACAGTCCAAATGCCGCTAGGGTAGGAATTTCCATCGGAATCACTAAAAGGACGCTATGTGCAGCCAGTGTCAAAATGATTAATATCGGTCCCCATGGCCCCATGGCGGCCGCAAAATCTCGTAAGGTGCTCGATAGAATACCAAATGCTGCACGGATTCCCACGGTATTGGCGACCACGTCCCAGCCCCACCATACCAACCCGATTAATGCAATTGCTCCTACGATGGCCCAAATCCACTTGTGATCAATAAGCCATCGGACACCGCGCTTCAAGAGTCCGGGGTTCACCCTTAAAACCTCCCCCCACGGCGGCGCCCTCCGCCCTCAATTGGTCAGTTTAGTATAGCATATGCACCCCACCACACTTCTGATGACGAGCAATCAGAAGCCCCGACTCAAGTGAGTCGGGGCTCAATCCACTATCTATTGGGGCACCACGATTTTTGCCACTACCGCAAGGTTGGTCTTATCGACCATGACATGCCATACTGATCGACCACGCGAGACCGTGCACATCCACACCGGCTTTCCTATCCATACACTCCCGGTGATGCCTCGAATCTCGCCTCCTTGAGTGGCCTGCAATGCAGCACTCTCAATGGCTGCCGTTTGTACCATCCCCTGTCGACCATCACGCATCGGCAGAATCACCTGATTGTGCCCCACGTGGAAAAGCCGCAATGCACTGGGGTGCCCCACCATTCCCTGCATACTCAGTACCCCAATCAACACACCAGCCGCTTGCCAACCCGCCATTATGCCCACCTCCTCATGGGAGATAGCTTGAACCCGCGGATAGCATTTTATGAAAGATTTCCCTCCACCAACCGGAATTATGCGATTGACTCGCTCATGGCTTCATCTCGCCGTGACGCAAGATATCTTGCAAACGAGCTCGATACGCCCCCCAAAACGCCAATGCCGTCAAAAGTATGGACACTCCCTGCCCCAACAGAGCGAGCCATGCCGCTACCTTATCTTGAATCCCCAACCACAAGAGAATATAAGCTAGCGCCACCATAATGACGGTCAAGGCGGCAGCAATCCAAAACCACCGGATGCTCCGACGACTCCATGGAGCCGAGTTTGACAAAAACTGCTTTAATCCTTTCAACGCTCATACCGTTCCTTTCTTGTCCCACTGCCGCACTACCCCTAGTGTAGCGAATCCGCCGGCAAAAATCGCGTCTCTCCGTGATTGGGGCTATAATGGATCGTCCAGAGGCTGTTGATCAAAATTGCGTATACTATGAACGCGGGATTATTGTGCAGAGGAGAGAACAGCATGAGCGAACAAGTCATTATTTTAGGTACCGGACCAGCTGGCTATACAGCGGCCATTTATGCCGCGCGTGCCAACCTCAATCCCCTCGTTATCGAAGGTGATGACCCCGGAGGGCAATTGATGTTGACCACGGAAGTGGAAAACTTCCCCGGATTTCCCGAAGGCATCATGGGTCCCGATTTGATGGACGCCATGAAAAAACAAGCCGAACGCTTCGGTGCCCGCTTCGTTTTTTCTCAAGCGTCCGCGGTGGACCTGTCGCAGCGGCCCTTTAGAGTGACGTTGAGTAATGGTGAAGAACATCTTGGTGAGTCACTGATCATTTCGACGGGCGCTACCGCGAAAATGATGAAAATTCCTGGCGAAGCCGAACTGGTCGGCAAAGGCGTGTCTACCTGCGCGACATGCGATGGCTTTTTCTTTAAAGATAAACCCATCATTGTGGTCGGAGGGGGTGATTCTGCCATGGAAGAGGCCACCTTTCTCACGCGGTACGCATCGGAGGTCACCATCGTCCATCGCCGTGATACGCTGCGCGCGTCGAAGGTCATGCAAGACCGCGCGCATAACAATCCCAAAATTCGGTGGGTCATGAGTGCCACCCCAACCGAAGTGGTCGCAGAGAGCGGCCGGTTTAAGGGACTGCGCGTTACTCACAATCTCACCGGTCAGTCGGAATTGCTCACGGCGCAAGGACTCTTTGTCTCGATTGGACACCAACCCAATACCGCATTTCTCCATGGACAGTTGCCAACCGACGAGGTGGGCTATTTGATCGCGACCGGTACGACCTCCGCCACCGCGGTAGAGGGCGTTTTTTCCTGTGGGGATGTCGCCGACCCCCGCTATCGTCAAGCCATTACCGCTGCAGGCAGTGGCTGTAAAGCCGCTATCGATGCGGAGCGATGGTTAGAATCTCAACATGCCTAACATTTTCCAAATCCGGTACAATAGGTTAAGGAGGTGTCACAATGCAGTTAAATCAGTCTTGGATCAAAACTCAGTTCAATGGACAGTCAATGCAGGGATACCTGGTTCGTCCGCAGGCCGCTGGAGATAAAACCCTTCCCACCGTCCTCGTCATTCAAGAAATTTGGGGCGTCGATGAACATATTCAAGACATGGCAGACCGCTTTGCCATGGCGGGCTATCAAGCCATCGCACCGGATCTCTATTCCCTTGGGGCCACGCCCGAGCCATTGACCGCAGAGCGCATTCACGCTGTTAAACAGTTTTTAGACACTATGCCGCCGCAAGGGTGGGGCGACGCGACCATTCGTGATCAACACATTGACCAATTACCATCGGAGCAGGGCAATCAGGTTCGTGAAACCTTAGGGCTATTGTTTGCACCGCGCGATAACCAAAAACTGATCGGTCAACTTAAGGCCTGGGTTGATTACGCCCAATCGCACGGTGCTGGCGTGGTCACGACGGGATATTGCATGGGAGGCCAACTATCCTTCCTCCTCGCTGCCAATGACCCGCGTCCGAAGGCCGCCGTCTGTAACTACGGTACCGCGCCAACGCAAGAGGAAATGCAACAAATTAAAGCCCCCATTTATGGTTTCTATGGCGGCACGGACCACCGCATCACCGATGCGGTGCCTGAGGTAGCCAACACCATGAAGGCCCTCGGCAAGACCTTTCACTACAAGATCTATGAATCCGCTGGCCATGCATTCTTCAATGACTCGCGGGTGTCGTACGATGTCGATGCGGCGCGTAGCGCCTGGGCCCTTACGCTGGACTTCTTCTTAAAAGCGCTCAGTCAATGAACCGATGATGAAAGCCACCCCACGATTTCCGCCGGGGTGGCCTTTTTTCACAATCATGAATAACTTTTACCGGCTACGTCCTGCCAGATTCTGTTCAGCCATCTCAATCATTTTGCGCACCATTTGGCCACCAACCGCGCCACATTGCCGCGACGGCACGTCGCCCCAATACCCATCCTCTATTCCCTGAAGCCCAATTTCTCGCGCCACTTCATACTTGAATTGATCCAGCGCACGCTCCGCCCCGCGCACCAACGCGCGATTGCCACTATGACTTCCTTGTGCCATCTAGTCTTTCACCTCCATCTCCGGTAGTGCAGTTATTATCACCCGCCGTTGACGGAATTAGCCTAGATCCCCAATGCAATTTATGGAATTTTGCCCTCACTCACCACCGGCGGCGTCCGTTTGACATTGACGTCGGGCACAAAGAGAAAGGCGACCACCCCTAATAGAGACGCCACCATGACACTCCCAAACATCCCCTCAAATCCATGCACCACTTGTGCTGATGTCAAAATAATGGGCCCCGCAGCCAAGCCAATACCTCGAAAGACCGCCACCAACGATAGCGCCTCTCCAGTCTGATCGTCGCGATACAACGCCAGCGCCATTCGATTCAAGGGAGCCCCCATGGTAAACGCCGTGCCTAGCCCGAAGAACACCATCGCAATCAGGAAGCGGGTGAAACTTAATGGAGGAATAGCGAGTAAGAGTCCGCCTATCGCACCAGCGATTAGCCCTACGACTAGAATTCGGCGTGGGCCGACTCGGTCAACCAGCACCCCGCCCACTCCTGACAAAATCGCTCCGCTAAAGGCCGCCGGCAATAATGCGAGTCCCGAGGCTAAGACCGAAAAGTGTAGGTCACGTTGTACCAAGGTTGGAACAAATACTGCGGCCGACATGTCCAGTCCAATCAGAGCCGCTCCGATCATCATGGCCACCCCCGATTGGTTTCCCAGAGGTCCCGGATCCAAAAATGGCGTGCGCGCTCGCCGCTCTCGCTGAATAAAGAAGATCAGCGCCACCACGGCAATCGCTCCGGCAATCAGTCGCTCCACTCCTGGTGCCATAATGGTGAGCAGTCCCGCGGCCAAGAGCACCGCAAAACTGGTGCCACCCTTCCAATCCGGCATTGCCCGGTCGTGAACTTTTGAGGGACCCAATCGGCGGCTCATCACCAACACTAGTAGCGCAATCGGCACATTGACAAGGAACACCGCAGGCCAGCCAAAAAATTGGCCCAGCGCCCCACCCAAGGTCGGTCCTAAGACACTAGCGAGACCAAATACCGCCCCAAATATTCCCAGCGCCATGCCTCGGCGCTCAGGAGGAAATTCTCTGATGCCCTCCGCTTGGGCATTGGGGTACACCGCCCCTGCTCCCGCCCCCTGAATGACACGGGCCAACATGAATACCCAAAAAGTCGGCGACACTGCGGCCAAAAGCGAAGCCAGCATAAACGCGACAATTCCCCACAAAAATAACTTTTTATGGCCCAGCTTATCCCCCAGTGCACCTGAGAGCACGGTAGACGCAATGTATGCCACCGTATAGGCCGTAATGGTCCACGCAGCCACGGCCAATCGAATATGAAATCCATGCATAATAAGAGGAAACACCGGCGCCAATACATTAGTGTCTAGCGCGCCGATGAAAATCCCAATCAAATAGACAGACAATACGCGATAGTTAGGGCGCATTCTGACCCTCCTCCAATCCTCATTCAAAATGTCATGCCCTAACCCTGGCGCGCTCCATTCCCATCAACGGCGATTATAACCAAGGCCGCCACCAGTAGAGGAAATGCCGCCCCATGCACGTCATGCAACCAGGGGACCTTCGGGTTCCACAGCAGCAGGATACCCGTGAGCGCTTCAATCATCACCAGGCCCCATGCCAGATGCACCAGTTTCGACACCCAGGGACGGTCTCGCTTCAGTCTCCGCGCCATCAGAAACACCGCAAGCACCCCAAGAACACCGAGAGCACCCACGGCGCAGTGAAATTCGAGTTCCTCCGTCAGGGAGGTGTGCACTGCAAGTCCGAGAACGACGATATAGGCCACGACAATCCATGACACCCACTGAAAGGGTTTTCCTGGTCTTTGTACATGCGATGCGGGCCGTGGAACAAACACCATCGCAACACCAGTCAGCACCGCAGCGACAAACATTACCGCGGCCATATCCATGCGATCGTGCTCGCTTTGAGACCTCCCGTGACCACCTCTGGCATCAGAGGCATGTCACCGTCGACGAGCGCTCATTGGATAGTGTAACCAAAACTACCATCTCTACCCCACAAACACCTCTATACGGCAAAAGTACATTCATCTACAGAAGGACTCGTGGTCCAACCGTCATTCCCTGCCCTCGCCCCCATTTCTGGATGCTCGCAGTTCTAATGAACGACGGTTCCGACCACCATAGCAACAAAGATACCGGTCATATACCACAGCGAGACATGAAACGTCCTTTTAGCCCACCGTACATTGGGTAGCTTCTCTTTCAAGAGTGGCACATGAACCACCAAGAACCCCAGTCCAAGAATTAGTGCAATCACCAGATACCAGATATCCACCGTCTTGGTCGCGTAGAGCGCGATCGATGCCAACAGTAACAATCCGGCGTACACGATACTCTGCCATTTCGTCACCGACTCGCCCCGTACCACAGGCATCATCGGGATTTTAGCCCGCTGGTAGTCCTCTTTTTTGTATAAAGCAAGCGCCCAAAAGTGCGGTGGGGTCCATAAAAAGACAATCAGAAACATAAGTCCCGCCGCAACGCTCACATGGTTTGTGACTGCAGCCCACCCAACCAATGGCGGAAATGCCCCGGCAGCCCCGCCAATGACAATGTTCTGGGGAGTCCGCCGCTTGAGCCAAAACGTATAAATAAAAACGTAAAAAAGAAATCCGGCCGTGGTCCATACTGCCGTCAGCACGTTGACGGTCGCTACTAATAAGACAATAGATGCCAATTCCAGCGCAATTCCGAAGTACACCGCGCTTTTTGGTTGAATCCGTCCTGTCACCAATGGACGGCGACGGGTTCGATTCATCAGAGCATCAATATCACGGTCATACCACATATTGATACTGTGCGCACCCGCAGTAGACAACGCTAATCCTAAAAGGGTGTCGACCGTCACCCAAATACTAGGAAAATGTCCCGCACCCACCACCATGGCACAATAGGCTGTGATCGCCAGCAAGACAATGATTCGTGGTTTAGTCAATGTGACGTAATCCTTCAATACGCTCTCCGCTCTCATCGGGGGGGCTTCATGCACCTCTGTCACCCACACACCCACTCTCTTATCACAAATTGTCCGCAAAACTTCTCTTGAAACATGTCCTGTGTCTACTTTACAATAATTCTCCGCAAAGTAAATGACACGACCGGGCTGTTTCCTCTACGTGCCGTGTGACGGACCACCTATAGGGGTTTAAACGCCTCGAAAGGATTGCGACACTGGGAACAATAATATAAGCTCCGGCAGGAGGTCGCGCCAAACATATTCTCGAGAATAGCGTGGGACTCACCACAAAACGGACAGCAAACATCGTCCAAATTCTTCCCTGGCGGTGCGATTCCCCGACGCTTCAAGGCTTCGCGCCCTCGTTCCGTGATGCGATCGGTCGACCACGGTTGCCGCACTTCAAAACTGACCTGGATATGATAACCAGGCCAACGTGCGCGTAATTGCGCGAGAACTTGGTCGCGAATAATACCTTGGGCTGGGCAGCCAATAAAGGTCGGCATCAACGATACTTTAATATCGTGCTCAGCCATTGTCAGGTCATCAACCATCCCTAAATCGACAATGCTCACAAAAGGAATTTCCGGATCATTAATCCCGGAGAGAACCGCCAGTAACTCGTTTTCATCACTCGTCGGCATCCCCATCATCTCCCTTACCACTGAGCCGCGGGATCTAAACGATAGACCTCGGACAATGTCCTGAGGGCTGAGGAGAGCGCGGGAGTGTGTTGCCCCCATCGACCACACACTGAGACCTCCTCAAAAGGCGGCAAATCCAGATTCATCCGGTGAAAAAATGCTCCGAGGTCGGATTGGAAGCGCTCTACCAAGAGGTCCGCCCGAGGAATAATTCCCATCTCGTGAACCGCCGATGCAACGGGGCCAAAGTCCGAGACATCCTTGGCCCACCGTGCTGTTTCACCAAGTGCCTCACGCAATCGCTCTTGGGCCGCCGGATGGTCAGCCATGGTCTTAATCCATAGTTCTTGATGCGCACGATGATAGCGTTTTTCTCCCAACACTTTTCGTGCCACGTCAGCTAATGGCTCAATGCGGCCTTCCATCAGTCCTTCAAGACGCAACATCTCCCACACGTCGTGGAAATAGTGTCGAACGATGGTCCATGCCCAATTATAGTGGGGATCGTCTAAGTAGCCGCCGGTACCATTGGGCTGCTCCACCAGCACATTGTTGCGTCGCTCTTCCACCGGTCGCAATGAGGCCAGGTCATCAGCCGATCCGTCGCCTAAGGTTTCTAGCAGTTGATAGTAATGGGCCGCATGGCCGATCTCTTCCTGCCCAATAGAACCAAAGGCCACGTCTTCTTCAATGTGGGGCGCCAGACCGAGCCACTCCTGATCGCGAAATCCCATGATTAAATCATCATCGGCCATTTGCAGGAGAAGCATCCGAACCACCCCTAAGAGTTCGGGATCCTGCCGCACATCCTCAATCGACCACAGTTTTTGGGCCATGCTCTTCCGTCCCCTCCCCCGATTCGCGACTGCCTTTCATTGGATGTTCTCGATAATAGCGCCACTTGTCACGCAAGTATTTATAATCATCGGTCACGCGATACGATTTCGGGGTCTTGTTAAATCCATCGCGATCCTGAAACCCCAGTTGAAAAATATGGTCGCGCCGCACCACCCACAAATTCGCAAAGGTCTCCCGTCGGAAAAAGTTTTCTTCGGCCAACGATAAGGCCATTTCGGGCGATGAAGCCAACACATTAAAGACATGTGTATGGGGGCTCATCGCGTCTTTCTGGCTAAACACCTCATACACATCTAGTTCTTCGCTCATAAGGCCTCCGCTGTGCGATGCGATCGCACAATCATTTGCCGTACCCAAGCCCCTTCTTCATAACTGGTACGTCTCAGCCCCAACCGTTGCTGTGATCGTGGCCCATGGTTATTGACGATTTCTCGAAACTGATTCCAATCCGGTTGCTGGTAGGTCCATAATTTCGATTCTGAGTCTTGCGACAACGTTGCATCGGGAATGGTCAGTCCTAATGACCAGATGCGATGCACATATTTGGTGAAAAACCGTTGCCGCAACTCTTCGTTGGTCTTGGATCGAATCTTATAGCGCATATTGCGGAGTTGATGGCTTGACATTTCACTTTTCTCCGGCGGTCCGAAGAACATCAGTAGTGCGGGCCACCAGCGATTAAGCGCATCTTGCAACATCGCACGTTGCATGGGGGTCCCTTCGGCCAGCGCCATGCAAATACTCTCTCCATGTTGAATGTGAAAGCCTTCTTCTTCGACAATCCGCTGCAATGCACGAGCATATGGAGCATAAGAACACGATAATGACATGCCTTGGGTAATCACTGCGGCTCCGTCCACTAACCATCCAATAATGCCAGCATCCGCCCAGGTTGGCGTTTCCATATGAAACACATTGTGATATTTTAAGCGTCCTGAAAATAAATCACCCATGATATTGTCTCGTGTTTGGCCCCAAGGGCGCATGAGATCCTCCGCGACCCGGATCAGCAATTGCCCATGACCGACCTCATCTTGGACCTTCGCGGTAATAGCCAGCTTTCGGTATAAAGTCGGAGCGCGCGGGACCCACTCTTTTTCCGGCAGGGCTCCCATAATCTCGCTCACCGCATGCATGGCAATCAATCGTACCAATTGCTGCCGATAATCCTCCGGCATCCAGTCGTCGGCTTCAATCCGGTCTCCGCGATCTACGCGTTCTAAGAAGTACTCCTCTTGGGATGTCAACTCTTCGGCCACGATCTTTGCCCCCCCTATACCAAGCATTTGCTTTATTAACATTCTATTCCCGTGTCATTCGGGATGTCAAACGCTCCCAGGACCCTAAGCGCCAAATCCAAATACAACTGACTTACCTCGTGCCCGGAAAGACGGCCATTGGGTCGATACCAACGACTCACCCCATTGAGCGCCGATAACAAAAAGAGGCGCGTCATCCCGACGTCGCTGACGCGGAATTGGTGGGCGGCTTTTCCCTCCGTAATGACCCGATCCCAAAGCGTCTCGTATTGGTGACGCAGCGAGCGTGCTACCATCCGCGTAGTTTCGGTGAGCTGACTGTCGTCGTCCAGGTACACGTGCGCCCAAACATAAGAGCGTTCAATCACGCCAAGGTGGGATACTACCATCTGCCGTATCGCCTGTATTGGTTCATACCCTCGCGTATAAGGAGACACGGCATCGGTAAATTCTCCTGCCGCTCGGCGGACAATCTCTAAATAAAGCTCCTCTTTACTGTGAATGTGCGCATAAAGACTACCGGAAAGAAGACCGACCTCGTCTGCAATATCGCGTACCGTGGTGGCCCGAAAACCCTTTTGGGCGAATAGTGCCGCCGCTTTTTCTAAAATCTCATCGCGACGGCTCTCACGCCCCATAGGTCCACTCTCCACCAAGAATCTCTTTAGCCTTCCGAGCGCTCTCGAGCGCCTCTTGACGTGTTTGTGCCAGAATGGTTAGGTGCCCCACCTTGCGGCCCGGCTTCATGACTGTCTTACCATACCAATGGAGATGCACCCCCGGAATCGCTAACACCTCCGGTAAGCGACCGAGCCCTGCTTCGAAGAGCTCCCCGAGTAGATTCATCATGACCGCACAAGATAACAGTTGCGGCTTCTCGATATCGTAACCGGCAACAGCCCGCATATGTTGAGAAAACTGCGATATGGACGCTCCATCAATAGTCCAGTGACCAGAGTTATGTGGTCTAGGTGCCATTTCATTAAATAATACCTGTCCATTATCGGTGACAAAAAACTCCAACGCCATCACTCCGACCAACCCGAGTCCCTCCGCCATCACGCGCGCTGCGTAAAGAGCTTCTTCAATCGCCTCCGATGACACCTCCGCGGGAACAATACTTAGGTCCAGAATTCCACGATTATGATGATTCTCGGTGACAGGAAAGGTTTCGATACGTCCCTCCAGACTGCGGGCCACCACCACCGACACTTCTTGACTAAAGGACACCATCTGTTCGTAAATCAATTCCTGGCCCTCTAATGCTAGTACGTGGTAGGCTTTTGCCAAATCCGTCTCTAGGTCGATTCTCAACTGTCCCTTGCCGTCGTACCCCCCTTCCGTGGTTTTGAGAATGCCGGGTACGCCGAGAGTCGCCACAGCTTCCTCCAGGTCATTCACCTGTCCCACTCGAGCAAATGCGGTGGTCGCACATCCGAACTGCCGTGCCCGCTCTTTTTCCCGTAACCGATTACGACTCACCCGAAGCAGTTCCGGAGCTGGCGACACCCGCCGATGGCGTTCTAACGATTCCGCTAATTCCAAGTCCACATTTTCAAATTCATACGTGACGCAATCCACTTGATCGACAAATCGCTCGAAGGCGCGACTGTCATGATATGCAGCAGCCACTTCGCCATCGGAAGCTTCCGAAGCAGGTCCCCCTGCTTGAGGATCCCAGACCACCGTGTGCAATCCCATTTCCCGACCGGCAATCGCCATCATCCGGCCCAACTGCCCGCCTCCTAAAATTCCTATGGTCCCCCCAATCGGTACTATTCGCTCCATGATTTCACCACCCGATCTTGGTCTAGCACCATCATTTCTTGAGAAGTCCGATATGCCTTGAGACGTTCGGCAATCTCAGCATCTCCTAGCGCCAGAATTTGCAGTGCATATAGAGCCGCATTGACGGCCCCGGCCTTCCCTATCGCCATCGTGGCGACCGGCACTCCCCCCGGCATCTGCACGATCGACAGCAATGAATCCACCCCATGCAACGCAGCACTTTGTACCGGCACTCCGACAACCGGGATGAGGGTCCGACTGGCGATCATGCCGGGCAAATGCGCCGCACCACCGGCCGCCGCGATAATAACCTGGTACCCGTTCAAATGGGCGTTTTGCGCAAAGTCCATCATCCTCTGCGGGGTCCGGTGTGCCGAGATCACATGAGCCGTATAGTTCACAGCGAATTCCTTCAATATGGCTGCTGAATGGGTCAATGTCTCCCAATCAGATTGACTGCCCATCGCGAGAGCGATCATTGCCTGCCTCCTACACCAAATGGCATTATTTTTCTTCAGTTCCAGCAATCTCCCTCATGCCTAGCGAAGCTTCCCAACGCTTCTAAGCATAGGGTATTTTGCGACGAGAACCAACCAGACCATAAAAGGTTTTCGCCGATTGACTCGAAGGAGGCGTTTGTATGTGCGGCATTGCCGGTTGGATTGACTACAACCGAGACTTGAGTCGGGAACAAACTCGGCTCGAGAATATGAACCAAGCCATGACTTGTCGTGGTCCAGACGGTAGTGGCACCTGGGTGAGCGCGAACGCGGCGCTGGCCCACCGTCGGCTCATCGTCATCGACCCCGAGGGAGGCATGCAGCCGATGTCGCGCCGCTACGGGGATCGGGTGTACACCGTGGTTTATAACGGGGAACTCTATAATTTTCAGGAACTACGCACAGAGCTTGAATCGCTCGGTTATCACTTTCAGTCGCGTTCGGACACTGAAGTCTTGCTCACCGCCTATATTGCCTGGGGAGAACGGGCCGTGGAGCGGTTTAATGGCATCTTCGCCTTTGCCATATGGAGTAGTCAAGAACGATCACTATTTCTGGCACGCGATCGACTGGGAGTAAAACCGCTCTTTTACTCCCAGTCCCAGGGGAGTTTTTTGTTCGCCTCCGAGCTTAAGGGACTACTCACCCATCCTCTGGTATCGCATCGTGTTGACCGGGACGGTTTAGCTGAGGTGTTTGCGCTCGGCCCTTCCCGAACACCGGGCCACGCCGTGTTTAAAGACATCCATGAGTTGCGTCCCGGGCATCTATTGGTGCATACCCCTTCGCACACTCGTGTACGACCCTATTGGACCCTGACGGCGCACCCTCATGAAGACGATGTTGACCGGACGGCCGCCACCATTCGCACTCTCCTGGAAGACGCTATAGAGCGCCAAATGGTGGCGGATGTTCCGGTGGTCACGCTTTTGTCCGGTGGCTTAGATTCCAGCTTGGTCACCGCCGTAGCCGCGCGATATGCCATCGAACACGCTCGCGGACCTTTTCATACGTTTTCGATCGATTTCAAAGATATGGCCCGCTACTTCACAAATAACGGGTTTCAGACCAACATGGATGCTCCCTGGGTTGAAAAAGTGTCCGCATATCTGGAAACGGTTCACCACCGCATCGAGTTAGATACGCCGCAACTGGATCACTACTTGCTTCCGGCCTTGCATGCGCGCGATCTTCCCGGACACGCCGACGTCGATACATCCCTCTTGGTGTTTGCTCAGGAGATTAAAAAGCTGGCCACGGTTGGTCTGTCCGGCGAGGCTGCAGACGAAATTTTTGGCGGTTATCCTTGGTTTCACCGTGAAGACGCGTTACGCGCCAATACCTTTCCCTGGTCTCTTCGACTAGAAGACCGGGTTCGCATCTTAAATAGAGATTTTCGAGAGGCCATTCAACCGGTCCAATATGTTGCCCAACGCTATAATGAAGCACTCGCCGAAGTCCCCCGACTTTCTGGAGATAGCTCCCATGAGCGCAGAATACGGGAAATTAGCTATCTCAGTATTACTCGGTTTTTGCCCACGCTATTAGAACGCAAAGACCGCATGACCATGGCCGCCAGTCTCGAAGTCCGGGTGCCATTTTGTGACCATCGGTTAGTCGATTACGTGTTCAACATTCCCTGGGATATGAAAAACTATGGAGGTGTGACGAAAGGAATACTCCGTCGAGCGACTCAAGGCTGGCTTCCTGACGACGTCTTGATGAGACAAAAATCCCCCTATCCCTCGACACCAAATCCGAGCTATTTTCACGCCATGGCAAAGCGGCTCAGCGAAATCTTAGACAATTCCGAGGAACCGCTAGGACCACTGGTCGATCGCGAGGTCGTGCGCCACGTGATGCAGGCGGGACCGCAGGCTGAGCAAATTCCGTGGTTCGGCCAGCTTATGGGCAATGCCCAATTGTTTGCTTTTCTGGTCCAGACCAACGCTTGGCTGAAGGACTATCGCGTCGAATGGCTCTAGTCTCCCCCGCATCTTGACCACTCTCACCGCAGTTCGGGGGCCGTCAATAGTGCCAGTAAGTACCGCACGGTCGGCTCCCCGAACTCCTTTAAGCGACGCACTCCCGACTCCCCGCTAGGCAAAGCCAACAGCTTTTTCAATTCGGGACGTTCCTCCATCGCCCGGTGTTGTCGGAAGTGTTGCAGTGCCTCATGAGTAAAAAGCGCCATATCGACTCGAACGGCCACCGCGATACTCATATCGACGGCATCCACGGTATAGCCCTTCACCGCCATGTTTCGCACCTGAGTGACATCTTGGCTGTTAAATCCAGTCTCTTCGCGCATCTCGCGCGCTACTGATGTCATCGCGCAGAATTGCCCTTCCACCACATCCTCCGGGGTAGGGGACCCTCCCACCACTTGAATCCACCCGGGACGGGTAGTCGCTTCATTCATCATGGCCACCAACCAATCGCCTTCGGCGGTCACGAGACATCCGGCCGCAAACAACACCCGCACATAGCCTCGGTCATGAGGCTTCAAGAACTGGCGACTATACAGAAAGTGTGCATAGTCGGTCCACCGCGCGTAAATGTGGTCTTCCAAAGAGAACGACTCGATACCTTCCACCGTCAGTACGGGCCCACGAAAGAAGTCCGTCCCACGACGCTGCAAATGACGCCAGTAGTCTTCGACCTCATGATGGAGACTGGCATCAAGGGTCCACTCCTCGTCTAACACGTGGACGTGGAGCTCATCGCACGGCTTCCATAAGGATGGTGCGCTCATGTGGCCAGTGCCTCAAATACCAAGCCAAATAACACCACCAGAAAAATCGCAATGCTGATCACCACAGACTCCTGATGCCATGCCCGAAAGGGTGCACTGCCCGCTGCGACATGATTCATGCGTCTCAGCACCACATCGGCCCACCAGACCAAAAGCAAGTTGACCACCCCAACCGCGGACAAAATATAGCCGCTTAACAGCCGCTGAGTCCCCAACCGTAACAACGCCCCCAATAACAGCAGACCACCGAATACAAAGCCAATGCCATAATAAATGGGAAACACCGCATCCACTAGTCGACCCGAATAGGGCATCGGTATCACCTTAAACACCACCGTGGCCACGCCGAAGAACAAAAAAAAGATGGTGCCCAGCCATACAGCGGTTCCTAATCTAAACAGCAGTTGTCCCCAACGTTCCACCGCGCGTCCTCCTTGACCGTCGTTCAGTAGTACGGTACAACGTATAGGATAGACGAAGACTCGAAAACATGCCAATTACCTTAGTTATGGAAGTGACGATAATGCAGGCGCGCTTTGTACTACTATCGAAAGATGCCCCAACCGACTATATGCGGCTTTCTCCGGTACTGGCGGAAACCATTGCCCGCTGGAGTGCAGACCAACGTTCAAGCGCGGTCGTAATTCGGCACCAAGAACCTTATGTGCTCCTCGGTCCTAAAGATCGCCGTTTACCTTATCTCGATCAAGCGGTCGCCTGGCTCAATGCCAAAGGCTTCCCAGTCTTCATGCGCATCGGCGGGGGGTCAGCGGTTCTGTTGGATGGGGAATGTTTGAGTTTCGCCACCAGCCAACCCTGCCGCTATTTTACGATGTGGGAACAAAATTTCCGCACTATGGGCCAACCCGTCATTGATGGGCTGGCGACCATCGGCATTACCAGCGAATTCGGCCGCGCCGTGGGTAGCTATTGTGAAGGTCCCTACGATCTGGTCGTCAATGGCCGCAAAATTGCTGGCATTGCCCAAGCGATTCGCGGCGGATTCGCCCTGGTCAGCGGCATGCTATTGGTCCGCCAAGATCCGTACTATAGCACGGCCATATTACAAGAGTTTTATGAACGGGCGGGAAGCGACTTGGTACTGAATCCGAAAGCTGTGACCTCCCTCAGTGACCTCCCAGGCCTTTCGCACCTCACTACCGAGGGCGTGGCGCAAGCCCTGTATGCCGGATTTAAGGCTTGCTATGACCTCATCGATGAGCCGTTAACGGCGGATGAAATGGCCCTGGCACAGGATCTCATGAATGATCGGCAAATCACGGTATAATAGAAGGGCTGTACCGGTGATACCGAATCAAAAAGCACACACCGGTAGCGTACTCGGATCTCCCCAAGATCACGCAGAGATCACAATAAGGAGGATTACATTAGATGCAAGCGGTAATCGACACCGATAAGGGACGGATGGTACTCGACCTCTATCCCAATGAAGCTCCCGGAACGGTTGAAAACTTTTCTAAACTGGCCCAATCTGGCTTCTATAATGGCCTCACGTTTCACCGCGTCATTCCCAACTTTGTCATCCAGGGAGGATGTCCCCGAGGTGATGGCACAGGGGGGCCAGGATATACCATTAAGTGTGAAACCGCTGGTAACCCGCATAAGCATGTTCGTGGTTCTCTCTCCATGGCCCATGCAGGAAAAGACACGGGTGGCAGCCAGTTCTTCATCTGCCACAGTCCCCAGCAGCACCTCGATGGCATACATACGGTGTTTGGACAGGTGGTCGATGGCTTCGATGTCCTGGATGCCATTCGGCAAGGTGATCATATGACAGAGGTCACCATTCAAGAGTCGTAATGCGATGATGCCGCGTCCTCCGACCATTTCGGAGACGCGGCATCTTTATTATATATCGCTGGCGCCAATCTTTTGGAATGTCTCCGCTACCCGACCGAGCACTGTCGACCCACGCCAGAGTGTTTACACGGTACACGATACTCCCCATAAGTACTCCTGGTGAAATGATAACTTCAGCGGACGTCTTTCAGATGAAATCACGATCCCGCATCCACGACAAGAATCCGGAAACCGGCACCACCGCCGTCGATTCACCAGCAATCGCAGAAGTCCAATGGACCCTGGGTGGCTCATTGCCACATCGTTACGAGTCCCACTAGCCCAAATAACGGTTAAACCAGCTGACAATACTGCGCAAGCGATGAATGCGATGCCATGGTTTCCCTTGTCGGCTCATACCATGGGATTCATCGGGATAAATCATCATTTCAACAGGACGTCCAAGATATTTTAGGGCACTATACAATTGCTCGCCCTGTTCAATCGGCAAACGGAAGTCCTTTTCTTGATGCTCAATCAATAGCGGGGTATGAATGTTGGATGCATAGCGTAGCGGTGATTGCTGCCAATATGGTTCCGGATCTTCCCACCAAGGGCGCGTACCATATTGGGGTACGCGTAGCCATCCCAGGTCGCTCGAACCCATCGCGCTAAATCGGTTGACCACCGATCGCATCGTCACTGCCGCTTTAAAACGGTCCGAATGGCTAATCATCCAGTTCACCATAAATCCCCCATAACTCCCTCCCGCAACCCCGAGACGTTCGGGGTCAATGCGAGGCCAGGCGGCAATAGCGGCATCCAAACCGGCACTCACATCGCGATAATCGCGATTACCCCAATCCCCGATAATCGCTTGACAAAATGCTTCTCCGTAACCTTGCGAACCACGCGGATTGGTATAGACTACCGCATATCCCTCGGCCACTAAACATTGAAATTCATGATGGTAACGATAGCCATACATCGACATCGGTCCTCCATGAATCTCTAAAATCGCCGGCACCTGGTCAGATGCTTCAGGAGGAAACAACGCCCAGGTGTGCACTTTGGTACCATCTTGCTCAGAAGCAAAGATTTCTTGCGGTTCCACTGGTTGAAGCCCCGTCCATGACCGAGGAGCCCAAATAATGTCTTCACGGGCTGCATCATCAAGTGCCGCCAACACCATCCCAGAAGGATGGGTAGGATCGGAGAGGGCCATCGCCAACCGCCCATCGCTCAACGCAAAATCGTATACCACGCGCTTCTGGTCATCTAGGCGACGCACCGCGGACGGTTGAAACGCCGCGACCATCACCCGTCCCTCATCAGACAACAACATGTAGACGGCGTTCTTGTACCATATAGGGCGTGCGCTGGATAGCGCAGGAACATCGGTAGCACTCTCATCTCCGACAGAACGGTCGAGGGCTCCGGACAAGTCGGTGAGTGTTGCGGTGTCGAGCGCATATTGATAGAGCACCGTGAGTCCATACCCCATCTTCTGGGGATCACTCGCGCAAAAAGCCAACCTCGTACCATCCTCTGAAAGAGCCAACCCGCTAATGGCCAGGTCCGGCAAGGATAGCGTGACGCGTTGGTGATTTACCAGGTCGAGCTTCTCCACCCTGGTGATGGACGGATGTTGGTACTGACTGTCATAGGGACGCCGGAGAAAATATAAGTGCTGTCCGGACGCATCGAAGACCGGCTCAGCACAATGATCAAAGCCGCTAGTCAAGAGCTCCATTTCCCCGCTGTCTATCGACACATAGACCAATTGGTCTCGTCCCTGATCAAAGAAGCCGGTACCATCTAATTTGTAGTATTGATGGACAATATGCCGGACGTCTTTATTGTAGTGGTCCTCCAGTTCACTGTCGGACCAGTCCGGAGCCACATCAGCTGCCGGGTGCGTCTTTTCAAGTAATCCATGCATGAGATGAGTGACAATCACCACCGCATCCCCGTTTGGGGAAAACGTGAAATCCTTGACCCCCCCCTCGACATCGGTGACTTGAATGGCTTCACCCCCATCTACGGCCATACGCCATACTTGCGAGCTGCCCGATCTCCGACTCAGAAACCCTATCCAGTTACCATCGGGCGAACACACCGGGCGCTGATCATGGGTCCCCTGCGTCAGTGCGATGGGTTCGCGTTGTGCATCACGGGTGTCGAGCCTCATAATTCGATGCTGCATGCGATTACCGCGTTTGTCAGGAACGCTTTCACAAAAATATAATTGCGGCCGTACCGGATTCCAGGCTAGCTGCCCCCACGTTTTCATGGAAAACATGTCGTCAATTCGCACCAATGCACCTCCAAATCTTTAATGTCGAAACGGAGAGTCCCCTCACCTCACTGAAATGAGCGGACTCTCCCCAATCGTCACGGTTATTGGTTGGCCTGTTCCACCATCTTCAGTACCATCTCTGGCGTCACCGGCAAGGTGTCCACCATGCCGCCAAACGGTGCCAATGCATCGGAAATTGCGTTGACGACCGCGGCAGGGGCAGCAATTAACGAGCCTTCTCCCATCCCCTTAATGCCGCCCTCACCCTCCGAGGGCGTTTCGAGGTGACGAATGAGAATTCTCGGAACATCGGTGCTTTCCGGCAACAGATAGTCCAATAGTGAGGTGGTCGTCAATTGCCCGTCGGAGTCATAGTGCAATGCCTCCAAAATGGCCGCCCCTATACCTTGAGCCACTCCACCATGGATTTGCCCTTCAACGATGGTGGGATTGATGAGCGTGCCACAATCATTCACCACCGCATAGCGGGTTACCCGCACCGTCCCTGTATGCACATCCACTTCCACCTCAGCCACATGCGTACCATTCGAGAACGTCACCGGCCGCTGAGGTAAGTAGCGAGCCGTCAATTCCAGTCCAATCGGTAGACCCTCTGGAATCTTCCGCACGTCGGTATAAGCTGTTTCAGCAATGGCTCGAATCGCAATCGAGCGATCGGGCACTCCCGTCACCCAGGCTTTGCCGTCACCTAATTCAATATCTTCTTCTCCCGCTTCGAGCAGGTTCGCCGCATACTTCACCAAACGTTCCCGCATTTGCCGTCCTGCCACAATGGCCGCTCCCCCGCCAATCGGTCCGGAACGACTGCCCCCGGTGCCACCCCCATAGGGGGCACTATCGGTATCTCCATGCAACACTACGATATCTTCAAAGCGAACTCCTAATTGGTCAGCAAGAATTTGTGCCATGGTGGTTTCATGACCCTGCCCCGAGGGGCCGAGCCCAAACGCCGCGGTCACCCGTCCGGACGGCTCAATGCGAATGGTACAGGATTCATATCCTACGGAGCCCGCTTCTGAAGACGCCATTGCCGTGGGCTCGACAAACACGGAAAGACCAATCCCGAGGTAGCGCCCGTTCGCACGCGCTTGATGCTGGCGCTGACGAAACTCGTCATAATCTATTAATTGCAAGGCTTCTTCCATTGATTCCAAATAGGACCCGGCATCATAGGTCATCTTAGCGGCATTGCGATAAGGAAACTGCTCTCGCCGAATCATGTTGCGTCGCCGGACCTCCGCCGGATCCATCTCGAGAGCGCGCGCGATCCGCTCCACAATCCCTTCTTGAATGAAGGACGCAATCGGTCCCCACACGCCTCGATAGGCGCCTAGCGGCGTTTTGTTGGAATATGTGCAATCAATGAGCGTCGACAGATGCGCGATGTCATAGGGGCCGGTTAACACCCGCGACGCCAGGCTGGTCTCACCGACTGCACCCGAAAACGGATAGGCTGGGTAGGCTCCACCATCCGCCATTAAGTGGTCGCGAATCGCCACAATTTTCCCATCTGACTCAAACGCCACCTCAACATCATGGATGTCATCCCGGGCATGCACATCGGACAATAATGACTCGGTGCGGTCCGACATCCACTTCACTGGTTTGCGAAGCTTTTGTGCCGCCCGCACGACCACAATGTCCTCGGGATAACAATTGGCTTTCATCCCAAAGCCTCCGCCTACTTCCGGCACAATCACCCGTACCAGATGTTCAGGAATCTCGAGCAAGGTACTGATATCTTCTCTCATCCGGTGCGGAGACTGGGTGGAGGCATAGACGGTCATTCGCCCACTCGCAGGATCCAACATCGCAGCGGTACCACGTGCCTCTATCGACACCGCCGTTTGACGATTGGTGCGAAAGCTGGTCTTCAAATGATGTGCGGCCGCGCTAAACGCCTCATCGAATCCGATCGTGGCATATTGACTATGAAAGAATACATTTTCCGCCTCGGCGTGAACACGGCGTGGTTCCTCGTGAATCGCGTCGCGCATCGCTAATACCGGTGTCAATGGCCTATATTGGATGCGAACCAGTTCACACGCATCTTCTGCGATGTAGCGATTTTCGGCGATCACTGCCACCACAGGCTGCCCGACGTAGGCGACTTCCTTATTAGCCAACACCGGCTGACCGACCTTATAGGTTTTTTTCTCCCACAATAAAACAGGGCAATCTTCAAACGTCATCACGGCATGGACGCCAGGAACCGCAGCCGCCTCATCTGCGTCGACAGACAGAATTTCTGCGGCAGCATGCGGGGAACGAACAAAGGCCACTTCCAACATTCCCGGCACCACCACGTCATCCAGATAGCGCGCTTGCCCACTGAGCAATCGCGGGTCTTCTACGCGGGATACCCGCGCTCCCATCATTTGAGGACGCATCGCTTGTGTCATTCCGCATCTCTCCCTTCCACACGTGCTGCCATTACCGCATCAACAATGAACTGATAGCCGGTACATCGACACAAGTTGCCTGTGAGTGCCTCGCGAATGGTCTCTTCATCGGGATGAGGATCCCGTTCCAGCAGCGCGGTCGCCGTCAGTAACATCCCGGGAGTGCAGTAGCCACATTGCAGAGCATGGTGATCGCGAAATGCCTTCTGCAAGGGCGATAGCCCGTCATCCGGTGTTATTCCTTCCACCGTGGTAATAGCGTGCCCTTCTGCCTGAGTGGCAAAGGTAAGGCAACTCCGAACCGGCTCTCCATCCATCAACACGGTACAGGCACCACAGACCCCCTGTTCGCATCCGATATGGGTCCCGATGAGGCCAATCTGGTGGCGGAGCACATCCGCCAGCGTCCATCGCGGCGCAACATCCAGCCGATGATGACGGCCATTGACATGCAGGTTGACACTCAGTTTTTCCTCTTGCTGCATCACGATATCCCTCTCTCCGCATTGTGATAGGCGCGTTCCGCTACGCTCACAGCCATCGTGAGCTTAAAGTGCTCCTTGTCTTCGATATCTAACGTTGCCGCCATTCTTCGGAAAAAGGCGGCCCTCTCGTCTGGGCTATCCTTCCACTCTTCGACAGCCATCCGATGAGGCCGCGCACCCAGGCCGAACCAAGTCACCGCGCCTAATGCAGGGGTTCTTTCCACATAGGCACCG
>NZ_JBYCKN010000170.1:0-17918 GCF_057473405.1 Sulfobacillus sp. TH-112 | reverse complement strand
GCAAGTGGTAAATTAGAGGAGGCTTGACATCGTGGCAAGTATCGACAAGCACGCTCTGAATTTGGCGAAAGAATTGGTGTCTTGGCCTACCGTCTGGGAACGGGTCGAGAAGGGGCTCGACCTACACGCCTATCAAGTAGAAAGTGTGCTCAAGGTTGTGAATGAACTCGAAGGACGAGCCATTTTAGCGGACGAAGTTGGCCTCGGGAAAACCATCGAAGCTGGCCTTATTATCAACGAACTACGCATACGCCGAACGGTCAGCAATGTCCTCATTTTGGTTCCAGCAGGTCTTCAAACCCAGTGGGTGTCGGAACTCTTCGAAAAATTTGGATGGTCTGCCCAACGCGGGCCGAAGGATCCTGGTTGGCTCTGGATATTATCCATCGATACGGCAAAACGCCCACCGTTACTCCATCAGTTGCAGCTAGTGCCCTGGGACTTGGTGGTGGTTGATGAAGCGCATCATCTGAAGAATACACGGACGCAAAATTATCAATTGGTGGCTGGTCTGAAGTCTCGCCACATGCTCCTTTTAACGGCAACGCCGATGGAAAATCAACTGACCGAACTATATGCGCTAGTCAATCTCGTACGACCGGGATTGTTTGGCTCCTATTTGAAATTTTACCGTCAATTTATTCTGGACAAACGCACCCCGAAGAACGCCACGGAACTTCGTGCTCAGTTGAGCCAAGTGATGGTGAGAAATGAGCGTCATACCGTGGGACTCTCATTTCCGGAGCGCGAAGTGCTCCTCCTTCCGCTGCATCTCGAAGACCGGGAGCGAGCCCTCTATGATGGCATCAGCGACGCCTTAAGGCGGGAATACCGTGCGCGGGTCAGAGCGGAGGAAACGGTCTTGCCTCTTTTGACTCTGCAGCGCGAACTCTGCTCCTCCCCGAAGGCCTTATTGCCCACCCTAAAAAATTCCGCTTGGATAGGTTCCGACCTCGACCAATTGGTCGCGCTGGCCGAATCTCTAACCACAACTGCCAAAATGCGTGCGCTCCTGCAATTAGCCCACCATGTGAAGGGGCAAATGTTGGTGTTTACCGAGTTTCGAGGTACGCAAGAAATGATGCGGGATGCTCTCATCAAGGCGGGATTTGATGCGGCGGCCTTTCACGGCGGACTGCGGACCCGCGAGCGAGATGCTTTGGTTGAGTGGTTTCGCAATGGCACCCGCATCTTGGTGTCCACAGAGGCTGGGGGACAAGGGATAAACCTGCAATTTTGCCATGTGGTGGTAAATTTAGATCTTCCCTGGAATCCCATGCGCATTGAGCAGCGCATCGGTCGAGTACACCGCATCGGGCAAAACCATGCGGTAGAAATATACAATCTGTATGCGATTGATACCGTTGAGGAGGATATCTTGCATCTGTTACATGAGAAAATTGATCTATTCCGCTCGGTCATCGGGGAACTCGATGTCATCTTGCGTCACATCGAACGGCGCGGCAGTTTAGAGAAACGGCTCATTGATATCTTCTTCTGGGAAGACCACCATGACGACATGTTGCGGCGGCTTGACGCGCTGGGAAATGAATTTCTCGCGGCGCGCCGCCGTCTAAGTTGGCCTGACTCGGTTAGCGATTCTTGGGAAAGGAGTGGTCAATCCCCCTTATAGCCAGTACAATAGGCCCGAGGAGATGGCCATGAATCATATCGAGACCCCTAGTAAAGAGAGTCCCAGGAGCGTCTTTAGTACACGAGATCGTGTCATGCTCAAGGACATGCTCAAGTCACTGCGACGTTCGGTGCACTTGATGGTATTTGTAGACGATGATCACGCTGCCGTAGGTGCACGAGACTTGGCAGGGGAACTGCAAAGAAGTGCCGCTGGTCATCTGAGAGTTGATGTGCTTCCCATGTCCGCAACCAGCGTCAGGTCGCTGGCCTCGTTGCTCGGAGTTCGTTATACGCCCACGTGGCGCTTTGTGAGTCCATCCGGCGAAGTCGGACCCATCGAATTCATCGGGCTACCTACCGGGTATCAATTTGGAGCCTTCCTGAGTCTAATTCTGGATTTGAGTCAAAATCACTGGCACCTCAATCATGGTCTGCATGGCGCCTTTAAATCTATCCCGACCGACGTCTTGATTGAAATTATTGTGACGGCGACCTGTCCCAACTGTCCTCAGGTTGTGCGACTTGCTTATGAATGTGCCTTAGCTAACCCGGCGCGATTGCACGCCCGCGTCATTGATGGTAACCAATATCCCGCACTAGTACCACCAGAGGCGGAATTGGTGCCGTATACGCGAGTTTCCATCCCTCACCAAGGTCTCACCCAAGATCGGATAGGGATGATGACGAGCCGTGACCTTCTCACCTTAATTCAAACCAGCGTTAAAGGAGGCCCGTTGTCTTCATGAAAATTATTCACTCGATCGCCGACTGCCAGAAAGTGCGCAGGCAATTCCGTGCCAATGGCCAAACGGTCGCGCTGGTACCCACGATGGGCGCCCTACATCGCGGTCATTTGCATCTGGTGGAATTTGCTAGCCAATACGCTCAACAGGTGGTGGTGTCAATTTTCGTGAACCCCCTCCAGTTTGGTCCCAACGAAGATTTAGGGCGCTATCCCCGAGATTTGGATGGGGACATTCAAAAGCTGACGGGATTGGATCCTGCCGTGGTGTTTGCTCCAACGGTGCAGGAGATGTACCCGACACAGGAGATGGTCACTCGAGTGATGGTCAACGAGATGTCGCAGGTGTTATGTGGTCGCAGCCGGCCTACGCACTTTGTCGGTGTGACGACGGTCGTCAATAAGTTACTCAATATTGTGCAACCTGAGATGGCCTTCTTCGGGGAAAAGGATTGGCAACAGCTGGCCATTATTCGTCGTATGGTGGAGGATTTGAATATGCCGGTGCGCATCCTCGGAGTACCGACTGTGCGGGAGGAATCGGGTCTCGCGTTATCATCACGGAACCAGTATCTTGACCCGTCTGAAAGGGCAATAGCGCCAGAAATTCAGATATCTCTCAGGCGCGCGCAATCGCTCTTTGAGTGGGGCGAACGGCGCCGCGATACATTGCGGGCGGAAGTGCTAAAGCACCTCGCATCCCAGGGGCTTAGCCCCGAATATGTGGAATTAGTGGATCCCATTACGCTGCGAGAAAGTCCGGCGGTGCTTGATGGCACGACTCTACTAGCAGTGGCTGTTCCCATCGGCCGAGCTCGGCTCATTGACAATACACTTTTGAGGCAAGATCTGGCGTAGGCCGCATATACTCCCCTGGCAAGGGGGGACAGCCGTGGTCAACGTGGTCTGGCTTGTGATGATTGTCGGCGGTATATTGGTATCGGGGCTACATCATTCCATGCTGCCGGTGACAGAATCCATCGTTCGGGCAAGTGAACAGGCTGTCGAAATCGCCATCGGGTTTATCGGAATTATGACACTGTGGCTTGGATTGGCGCGTATCGCGGAGGAATCAGGTCTTATGCGTTCGTTCGCCAAGTTCATGGCGCCTTTGGTATCGAAGCTTTTTCCCGGGATACCGAGCGATCATCCGGCGATGGGCAATATGGTGATGAATATGGCGGCGAATATTCTAGGCATGGGAAGCGCAGCCACCCCGTTTGGCCTCAAAGCGATGGATGAGTTGCAAAAGCTCAATGAGATCAAGGATCGGGCTTCGGACAATATGATTACGTTTTTAGCCATCAATACCGCTTCCATTAACTTGGTTCCAGCCACAGTGATCGCACTTCGGGTTGCCGCCGGAGCGAAAAATGCCACCGATATTGTAGGCCCGACGATTATCGCCACCTGTTTTTCTACCGTGGTGGCAATTGCTGCAGATCGCGTGTTTCGCTTGGCGGAACGTCGCCGAAAGACCCGCGAGTAACTCACGAGCACTGGGCGCATGGCGACGACTCCTTTTCAGTAAGATAATGAGCTATTCCATCCCATGTTCCAACTGTCCTGAGGGTCTTCTTATCGGAAACTGCTTGGTGACTCTGAGGATATGGTGTCATTACAAGAGAATCGAAACTGGACTCGAAAAAAACCGGATATCTCTCAGGTTGACTCGCGTTGTGCGCGATGCCATGCTTCCAGATGAATGTGGGGTCATTATTATGTAGATCACTTGGACGGTACGACCAGGGCTCGTTCTCCAGAGTTGGCACAAGAGCCATGAAATCTATCATGACCCATACTATTCGCCAGAATGCTTTGCATATTCGCGAATGGCTTACATGGCCTCATGATGAGTATTCCGTCGCCGATGCCGAACAGTATGTTCGCCAATGCCATCCGCCTATCAAGAGGGAATCTTATCGCTCAGCATTTGCGAATTAGATTGCCCAGTGGGCGGAATTAATATGAACCATGTCGATACGCCTCACCATTCTACCTACCTCGGGTCTGGGCTTGCTCGGGATACCACCGGTCGTGGGATCATGACCGACACGACTCGCTATCTCGTGAACGAACTCTTCCATGATCGAGGGTTTCATCAGGTCCTCATTGCCGTCCATCCTCGAAATCACAGGAGTCGCCGCGTTGCCGAACGTTTACATTTTAGCCTAGAAGGGGTGATGCGGGACGTCTTTTTGTATGGTGACCATTACATAGATTGGCCAATCTATGCGGTGCTCGAACCGAATGGAAATCGTTATTCTAAGTAATCCGCTGTCCTTTCTTGCTCACCTTGGGGTTCTATGTGAACCAATTTAACATGTATCTGAATTACAGCGCCTGCTCCGATCCCGACATGAAACTGACGGATGGGGGTCTAGAATGAAATTTTAGCAAGTGATTGTGTCTCGGACGGATAATTTCTTCAGTGGTTCCCCAAGTAGAGGCCATTGTTTGCGTACTTGATACGGACTTGGTCCCCGAGCCGTGGACTGGGACATGAACTTGGAGATTCACGAAGGTATGGCAGGTATTCACGCTGGGACCGGAGACGGGACGACCGGACTCCACATCGACTTTATCCAGGAGTGAGCATCAAATAATCTTGTGCAGTACGCTTGTAATGGTTTCTTTCACTAGCAAGATGGCGTGAGCCACCCTCGGCCATTGGCATATCGTGGACCCCGTTATCGTCGTGACTAAATAACGGCCACGCCACCGAATTAGAGCATGCCGTGGACAACGAGGTTCCCATTCTCGTATGGCTGGGATCTGAGTTATCAATGTAAAGAGATGATAGAGTTAGGCCCAATGCGGCCAGCGCCTGGTGCGGCTCGTTAGGTGTATAGCAGGTGGGATAGGGCAACGGCAGCGATAAACCCCGCAAGGTCCCCGATGAGTGCCACCGTCATGGCATAACGGGTTTTTCGAATGGCGATAGAACCAAAATAGAGCGTAATCACATAAAACGTAGTGTCGGTACTGCCCTGGATGGTGGAAGCCATTTTCCCGATAAACGAGTCCACCCCCGAATGTTGCAAGATGTTGCTGGTGATCCCTAGAGCTGCGCCCCCCGATAACGGGCGAACGAGCATCAAGGGCACCACTTCGGCAGGTACCCCTACCCAATGTAACGGATGGCTGAGCACGCGAATCACGGCATCTAGCGCCCCAGACGACTGAAAAATGGTGATGGCGACCAAAATACCTACTAAAAAAGGAATCATTTGTATGGCCATTTGGAAACCCTCGCCAGCGCCCTCAATGAAAGCATCATAAATCTTAACGCCTTTGAGGTAGCCATACAAGGGAATCACGGCCACCAAAAATGGAATGGCCCAGACCGAAATGGTATCGATGATGTGGTTGAGCATTTGCCTTCCTCCAACCGTTACGGAATACTGCTGTCTCCTGGTATACTAAATCCACGTCCGTACAATGCTATAAACTGGATTTGGCACCAACTTGTCTTAAAGTATGCAGTGGAAGGACAGTTCATGAACCGGAGGAGATTATGTCACAAATGTCATCGATTGAAAGTCGTTTGGCCGAATTAGAGATTACCCTTCCCGAACCGCCAAAGGCGGTGGCTGCTTACGTTCCGGCCGTATTAACAGGCCAGTTGTGCTTTACCTCAGGGCAGTTGCCATTACACAACGGCCACCTGCAGGCGGAGGGTCAGGTAGGTCGGGATGTATCACCTGAGGAGGCCTTCAATGCCGCTCGACAGTGCGCACTCAACGCCATTGCTGTGGCCGCAGCCGTCGCTGGGGGCGTCAACCGCCTAGCCCGGGTCATCAAAGTGGTAGGGTTTGTGCAGAGTGCGGACAGCTTTCATGGACAGCCACAAGTGATTAATGGCGCTTCAGAATTACTGGAGTCGGTGTTTGGCGACCAGGGACGTCATGCTCGCTCGGCCGTCGGAACCAATGCGCTACCGTTAAATGCCGCTGTCGAAGTGGAAGTGGTTTTCGAGGTTTTACCATAAGATGAAAATGCGTATTCAGAGAATCTTGAGTGATGCTGGCGTCACCTCACGTCGCACAGCGGAAGAGTGGATTCGCGCTGGACGGGTCACCGTAGACGGGGTACGAGTCACCTTAGGCGCCAGCGCGGATTCCACGATAGACCACATATGCGTGGATGGTGTACCCTTAGACCAAAAGTCGCGACCCAAGGTCTATTTGGCGCTCAATAAGCCTCCCGGGTATACCACCTCACTCAAAGATCGTCACGCACAACATTTGATTTCCGAACTTATTCCTCGGCGTTTTGGCCGGGTGTTTCCGGTAGGTCGACTGGACCGCGACAGTGAAGGATTGATTCTTCTCACCAATGATGGCACCTTAGCCCATGCACTCACTCATCCCTCCAGTGGCATCAAAAAGGTCTATGAAGTCTGGGTTAAAGGGCTTCCTCGTAAGAGTCATTTACAGAGAATAAAGCATGGTATTGAACTGTCCGACGGATTCACCAAACCAGACGAAGTGAATTTAATTCGGAAGGAAGCTGGGCGTGCGCTCATGCGAATTACGCTCCATGAAGGGCGCAATCGTGAGATTCGTCGGTTGTTTGACAGTATTGGGCATGAGGTGGAGCAACTAACTCGAGTGAAGTTTGGCAACATATCCCTGCAGGGAATCGAGTCCGGTACGTTGAGGCCATTAACTCATCGCGAAGTCCGCGAACTGCAACAACTAGTCCGCCAAGGCCGAGAAAGGACGGAGAGACGCAATGCCATCATCCATGCCCCCCAAGCAGAACATCGTTCGCGATATCGAATTCGTGAAGACATTTCAGCCCACCAACCACGGAATTCGCTCAGCCACGCCCGACGAAATTCGCATCGGGCTCACCGCTGACGCCTATTTTGTCGGTACGCACCAGGTGCTCGAACACTTGGGATTGGAGCGAACTGAAGTCACCGCTGAGGTTTTTGCAAACCACGCTGGCATTCTAGCGGGGGTGGAAGAAACGCTCGCATTATTAGGCAACTTGCCGATTAATGTGGAGGCGCGGGACGAAGGTAGTGTCGTTGCCGCCAAAGAGGTCGTCATGCGAATTCGAGGTCGCTATGGGGATTTTGGCATTTATGAAACCGCCATCTTAGGAATTTTAGCGTCGTCATCGGGATGGGCGACACGGGCACACGAAGTGGTGCGTGTGGCGCATCCCGTTCCTGTTTTCTCTTTCGGAGCCCGCCATGTGCATCCGGCGGTGGCGTCGGTGATGGACCGGGCTGCGATGGTCGGGGGAGCTACTGGCGCCAGTAGCATATTGGGAGCCCGTCAGGCGGACCAAATTCCCTCGGGAACCATGCCTCATGCTCTCTTGCTCATGGTGGGCGATACGGTTCGGGCAGCGCTTGCCTATGATGAAATGATGCCCAGTTCAGCTCCGCGAATCATTCTCGTCGATACCTTTAAAGACGAAGCAGAAGAAGCGTTACGGGTAGCCGATGCACTCCATGGGCATCTTGAAGCCATCCGTCTTGATACGCCGCGGGAACGCGGGGGCGTCACTCCGGGACTGGTGCGTGAAGTGAAGGCACGCTTAGCGCAGCATGGGTTCCCTGACGTAGGGGTGTTTGCGACCGGAGGAATCTCGCCTGATCGGGTCCCTGAACTTAAAGAGGCCGGTGTCACCGGATTCGGCATCGGTAGTTACATTGCTGGTGCACCACCGCTCGATATGACCATGGACCTGAAAGAAATTAATGCCCGTCCGGTCGCTAAGCGGGGCCGCATTCCTGGGATTACTAAGGATGATCGACTCACAATGAAAGTTATGAACTTTCATTCCCTCAATGCCTGATGAATGTCGTCCCACTGCTGGGGGGACATCAGGTGCGCTACAGGTTGTAATACCTCGAGTGACTGGGTCTCCCATGCCAGCGCTAAACGATGAGGTAAACTCTCGTCGAGAGCACACCAGGCAATAAGTCGATAGCGTGAGTCGCTTCGTGCCTCGGCATCATGAGGAAGGTGGTTCTCTAACAGGCGGATCGCTTCTGCGGTTTTTCCGGCGAGATGCAAGGCATCCGCCTGATGCTGGCGAAACGGGTCGAGAGCATCGTAGACCGGCCAGAGCTCTTGGGCTAGTTGCGGTGTGACAATAGTGAGGGCAATGAGCATGGCTCGGCGCCGCGAAGCCGATGGAGTTAAGGACGGTTCAGGCATCGTCAACTGTCCTAGCAGCGCTTCAATGAGAGCAGTTTGACCGTGGGAAGCGTGCCAGACTCCGGAGAGGGGCAAGGTCGGTTGGCTCCATTGGAGAAGGGCCCATTCTCTTGGATGGCGTAAGGGCACAGACAAGTACGGCTCTAGCCACTCGAGCAAGCGAGTTCGGAACTCTGGCACTTCGAGCCATTTGGGGTCGGCCTCTGCAAAAATGCGTGCTGCAGCATTCTCCACTAAGGGATAACGGGCTCGGCTCGCCGCTCGCAGGATCGACTCAAACTTGCGATAGTGATCTTCCCGTGGTTCAAGACGCCACGGAGGCGCATCATCGGGAATGAGTGTCCAAAAGCTGTGCCCCAATTCGGCCGGATTCACGGGTCGGCTGGTATAGCGCATCGCCGCTGCGATCGGAATCTGATAATATGAAGTGCTATGACGAGTTAGATCCAGAATCAGGGCGGCCACGTGGGCACAGGGCGCTTTATGGCGATTACAGTCACAGCCATATTCAAGCTGTTCCCGTGTTCCGTCGATCCAAGGATGATAGCGATCTTGATATCCGCGCAATTCGGCGATATAAGCCTCGGTGCCATACAAGACGCGATGACTTAATCGGTCCTCTGTGAGATAATCTTGTGCATATTGTCGCACCCCCCGAGGCAGAGCATCTGCAACATCATTCAGGACATCCTTCTCTATGCCAACCACGACCCGCACGTCCTTTCCGCTGTAGGCACAATCTAAACAAGTGATCTTAATTGTAACAGAAAAGCGGTTTCCCCCTTGCAACTGCGTCATGATCTCGGCACAATGGGTAAAGCAGAGTGAGGTCCAAATTGTGCTTGCAACAAAATCAGACGAGGAGGACAGGGCCATGGAACTGAAATGCCATCTATGTGGGAGATCCGTGCAAGTCGAAACCTGGACGGAGGAGTACGAACGGCTCAAAGTGCAGCAAGACCCGGCGTATATTTGTGATGCCTGCCAAGAACGCGTTCGTGTTGACGCACAACACGACCAAAGACCCTAGACAAAGAAAGGCTGAGAGCGTGTGATTCGTGGTATTCGGGGCGCAACTACTGTAACCCAAGACGAGAGTCAGGAAATCTTAGAGAAGACGGCTCAGTTGCTCTTAGAAATGGCTCGAGTAAATGATTTAGAGCCAGACAACATGTCCAGTATTTGCTTCACCTTGTCTCCTGATCTTCATGCCACATTTCCCGCAGAGGCTGCACGCCGAGTGGGATGGAAATTTGTGCCTGTGATTTGCATGAGAGAATTGGACGTACCGCACGGTCTTGCCAAAACGGTCAGGGTATTAATGCATGCGGACACGGAGCGCTCCCCCCGAGAAGTGCAGCATGTCTATCTTGAAGGAGCCAGTATCCTGCGCGAGGATTTGACAGAAGGTATGGATACACGTGAATAGCCTCGCCGTCGTCAATGCTGTCGCGGTTGATGGTCCTGCAGGTGCTGGCAAGAGTACGGTGGCGCGAAGACTAGCCACGCTCATACACTACCTGTATTTGGATACCGGTGCCATGTATCGTGCACTCGCACTGAAGTCGTTGCATCACGGGATTGATCTGCGAGACGAAAGCGCGCTAGCTGGCCTACTGGCAGAAACCAGCATTGATCTGTATCCCGGGGAAAACGGCACGGTTAGTGTGATCTTGGATGGCGCCAACGTCTCCAACGCCCTACGGGCTCCGCAAATCAATGCGAGCGTCGCCCAAGTTGCTGGATTTGCCCTGGTGCGACAAGATATGGTCGCTCGACAGCGAGAGATGGCACGACAAGGCGGTGTGGTCATGGATGGCCGCGATATCGGTACATATGTTCTTCCAAATGCTCGGGTGAAATTCTTTCTGATGGCCTCGTTAGATGCCCGCGCGGAGCGACGTTATCGAGAATTGCGGGCACTCGGGTTCGACATCGAACTAGAGCGCATTCGCGATGAGATTCAGCACCGGGACTTTCTCGATTCGTCGCGCGATGTGGCGCCATTAGCACAAGCTGATGACGCCATACTGATTGATACCACTCAAATGGAGATTGAGGAGGTTGTGTCGGCAATGCTTGAAACATGCCGACTGCGGTTGCCATAATGCGAGCATATTGGGGATTTTATTGGGTCGTTAGAACGGCGTTTTCTCTCTATTTTCGGATTCGTGTCACTGGGCTGGAGAAGGTCCCCAATGACGGCGCTGTCATTGTGATTGCCAATCATCGTAGTGGGTTTGATCCTCCAATGGTCGGGGCTATTCTTAGACGTCCCGTACATTTTATGACCAAGGCTGAATTGTTTTCGTATCCCCTGTTGCCGATTGTCTTTAAATATGTACAAGCCTATCCGGTTCATCGTGGACATCCGGATCGAAAAGCGATACGGCATTCTTTGGAGATTCTCAATCACGGGGAAGTCATCGTGCTTTTTCCCGAGGGTCATCGGACCGAAACGGGCGATTTACAAAAAGCGCGCGCCGGAGTGGTCTATCTCGCCCAAAAGACTAATTGTGTGCTTCTACCCATAGGGATTACCGGCCAATACGGATTTCGCAAAACTATTTGTTATCATGTTGGAGATCCGTTTCGTCTTGATTCTCAGATGCCTCGAAAGGACGCCCAGGAACTGGTTATGGACAAGATCCGCCAGCTTATTGAAGGCAGTCCGGAATTGCCAGGCAAATGAAACGGTTGGATAATCATTGATTCCGTTGTAATATAGAAGGGAATAGCCTTCCCCGGGGTGGCTGGGAAAGGAACTTGGGAGGTTGGCAAAGATGGATGAGCATAAGGCGCAGGAAGGGGTTCCGATTGAGCACAACGAAATGGAAGACGCCCTGAACATGGAGGAGTCACTGGCATACGGCCCCGTGGGCGACGTGCATACCGGTGATGTGCTTCAAGGGAAGGTGGTACATATCTCCCACGATGGAGTGCTAGTTGATGTCGGAGCCAAGTCCGAAGGTGTCATCCATCTGCGCGACTTGAGTCATCGTCGCATTGAGCGACCGGAAGAGGTCGTGCAACTTGGCGACACCGTATCGGTATATGTTCTTGGGTTTGAGGGTGAAGAAGGCGCACTGAAGTTATCTAAGCGGCGGGCAGATGAAGAATTGGCATGGGAGCGTTTGGAATCTGCTCAGAAAAATGGTGAAGTGCTAGCAGCGCCTGTGGTGGAAGTTGTCAAGGGCGGGTTGGTCGTCGATGTGGGATTGCGTGGTTTTGTACCCGCGTCTCTGATTGCACCAGGATTTGTCCGCGATTTAGCCCCGTTTTTGGACCAGACCGTGCGGGTTCGGGTGCTGGAGATTGACCGACACAAGCGTCGCGCCATTCTGAGTCGTAAAGATGTGCTGTCGGAAGAAACCCATGCGAAAGAGGATGCCGTGTGGTCTACCATTGAGGAAGGCCAAGTGCGTGAAGGGACGGTCAAGAGTCTCACGGACTTTGGCGCGTTTATTGACCTCGGCGGAGTTGATGGCCTTTTGCATGTCAGCGAGATGTCGTGGAACCGTATCAACCACCCCTCGGAGCTGCTGGAAATCGGGCAACCGCTTCGGGTAAAAGTGATCCGCTTGAATCGGGAGAAAGGAAAGATTTCTCTCGGATTGAAGCAAATTGAAAAGAGTCCTTGGGAGTCGTTTCAGGAGCGATATCTCGAAGGCCGCATCTATCGCGGAACTGTGGTGAGATTAGCTCCGTTCGGTGTGTTTGTGCAACTTGAAGAGGGCATCGATGGGCTGGTTCACATCTCGCAATTAGCGAACTTTCGAGTAAACGATCCCGCTGAAGTGGTTTCTGTGGGAGATGACGTGGCAGTCAAGGTGCTGAGCATTGACAGCGAGCGCAAGCGGATTTCGCTATCAAAACGGGAGGCGGATGCCGAAGGAGGCTTGGATGCGGTAGCAGCGCCCGCAGACGGAGATAGCGGGTCCGAGGAGCAGGAACCACGTCGAATGACCGCATACCATGCAGGAGACTGGGATGACGAAGTGACTGATGAGTTAAACGATCCCGAAGACCCCCAACAATAGTCGGGGGTCTTCCTGACAGAAGGACATTGCGGTGTCAGGCCGAGGCTGACTAGGTGATGTTAAGACACATAATCAATAAGTCGTCTCCACAAGCGTAGTCCGCCAGTTAGGGCCTTTGACTTGGCGATCTCCGACAAAGGCGGCTCGCCCCTGGCGCTGACACCGCCGGGCATTTTTTATGTGGCGACGTCTATTTTTGCGAGCTACCCTTTGCTTATAATGTTAAGATTGTGTTAAGATTGTATTAAGTAATGATGAAGGAGGAAATGTGCTGACCTTAGTAAATTTGGGTATTTTGTGCCTTATTTCACTCTATACCGGTATCTCGGGCATCAATGATGGCGGTAACTTGATTGGCACCTACTTGTCCTCGAATACGGTACGACCCATTGTCAGCATAGGCCTCTTATTAATCGGTATATTAGCGGCACCGTTTGTATTTGGCACGAGTGTTTCCCACACTATAGCGGTGGAAATTGTGAACTTTGCTGCGGTGGGTCGAGTGACCTTCGCGCTGGCTGTTTTTGCGGCCGTATTAACCCTCGGAATTGCTTGGTGGTTTTCTATCCCCACCAGCGCCACCATGGCGCTCGCAGGGGGCATGGTGGGGACGGCGATTGCGTCTGGCCACGCCACCTCAATAGAGTGGAGCGGCATTATAAAGATTGTGATTGGGCTGGTGGCATCTGTCAGCCTCGGGTTTGGGATAGCATTTTTGATCGCGTCAGCACTTTGGGTAGCGGTGCGGCGCTATCCCAAAATTGGATTCGAAAGTGGTCGCGCTCAGGTCTTGACCGTGTTGTTTCAAGGGCTAGCCTATGGCGCCAATGGGGAAGAACGGTCGATTGGTCTAATGGCGGTGTTTTTAATGATAATTCAAGGCAAACATCAATATACTGTCCCGTTACTAGCGATTATCTATCCGTTTGTCATCTGGTCGGCCGGATTTTTCGCAGGAGGATTACGAATTGCCAAGACCATTAGTAGCCATGTGATTCGTTTACGCGATACGTCCCGAGTGAGTACGCAGTTAAGTGCTGCCGTGACGGTAGCCATGGCCGCCATCGTGGGCGTTCCCGTCAGCACCACGGAAGCGATTGATGGCAGTCTCTTTGGCACAGGGGCTGCACTGCGACCGTATCACGTAAGGTGGCATACCGTAGGAAAGTTTTTTAAAGTGTGGCTGGTGACGCTACCGCTTGCGGTATCTGCAGGAATCGCCACCGTGGGAGTGGATCGCCTCATTGGACTTATGTGACGGTTAGAAATAGTGTTTAGGAGGCGAGTTGGTGATGCGTTGGCGCGATATTATTACAGGCACTAATAACAGTTTTCAACAACTATTATCAGACCAAGTAAATAAGACCATAGAGATGGTGGACGCGGTGTACGCCTATATTTTAGAGGAAAGTGGCGAGACCCGGCTCGAGATTGCGCGTGACGCGGGGGATATAGAACACCAAGCCGATGCCATACGGGGAGAATTGATGGATCGGTTGTCGCAAACCTTTGTGACGCCTTTTGATCGAGAGGATATTAACGAATTGTCACGTGCCATCGATGACATTGCTGATTATGCCGAGAATACCATCAAGGAAATTGGCCTTTATGAGGTGGAACCAGACGAGTTCATTCGGGAGATGGTACGCACACTGCATGATGCGGTTTCAGCTTTGGGAGAGGCTATCCTCTCGCTGAATCAGGACGGCCAGAACAGTAACCAATTGGCTATGGTAGCGAAGTCGATGGAGAATAAGATGGAAGGACTCTATCGTAAGGCTATTGCACACTTTTCGGCGGATACCCCGGTCCACTATCTTATCAAGATGCGGGAAGTGTATCGGCACCTGTCTAATGCCGCAGACCGGGTGGATCTGGCCGCGAATATCATCAATTCCATTGTGGTGAAACAAAATCTTTAGCGCTGTGGTATTGATACCGTTCGGCGTGGGCGACCCAAAAGATGCCTGTTCAACCGAGGGTGCGGCGTTCTAGCAGCACGTCAGAATATCCGGTGAGCACCATACGATCGCCCACCTTTCCCTCATGTGTGAGGCGAGCCACACCACTGGAAAAGATTTGGGTGACGGTCACGGTGACGGTCACCTCGTCGCCTACAAAAACGGGCGAGCGAAACTCGCTATGTTGCACCACATACACACTACCCGGTCCCGGAAGGCGCTGGCCGAGGATACTGGAGATAAAGCTCATGATGAGGGTGCCGTGAGCGATGGGTTTCCCAAAGCGTGAGCTACGTGCAATCTCAGGGTCAAGATGCAATGGGTTGAAGTCCTGCACCAGTTCCGCAAACTTTTGTACTAACTCCCGGTCAACCATATGTGTCTCGCTAACACTGTCCCCAACCGATAACATGCGAAATGCCCCCATTATGTAATGTCGTATTACCGTCATTCAATCATAGTGTGCACGAGACCACAATATTTTGCACGGCCGGAAGGGATTTTTTTCATAGGTGGGGAAACTACAGTGAACGAGTTAACAAGGCTCTGGGGAATACCGGGAGCCTAAGGAGGATGATGATGAGAAAATCGCGAGTAATCTACTTTACTAAACGCCCTGACGGAATGGTAAGTCAGGAACATTTTTTGACCAAAGAGGAGCCAGTCAAGCCGATCGAAGCGGGTGAAGTACTGGTGGAAACCATCTATCTCTCCGTAGACCCCTATATGCGAGGCCGCATGTCCGACCGGAAGTCCTATACCGAACCCTTTCCCGTCAATACTCCGATGCAGGGGGCCGCTGTTGGTGTTGTGGTGGACAGTGCATCACAAAAATTCTCTCCGGGAGAGTGGGTCTTTGGCATCTGGCCGTGGGCTGAGTATGTCGTGCGCTCGGAGTCGCAAATTCGGGCCCTAGACTCCTCTTTGGAACCCAAGGCCGCATTGCATGTGCTCGGCCTGGCGGGGCTGACGGCGTATATTGGGCTAGTGAAGTTGGGATACCCTAGGCCGAAGGAACGACTGGTGGTATCTGCCGCTGCAGGGGGGGTGGGGAGCCTCGTGGGCCAAATTGGGAAATTGACTGATTTACATGTGACAGGCATTGCAGGTTCCGATGAAAAGTGCGCTTGGTTAACGAGCGAACTAGGCTTCGACCAAGCTATAAACTACCGCAGTCCAAGTTTTCTACAGCATATTACGCAGTCCTTAGACGATGGGGTCGATATTTATTTCGATAATGTCGGCGGTGTAGTGACAGACACGATAATGTCCCATCTCAATCCGCATGCCCGTATTGTGGTCTGTGGCCAGATCGCCACCTACAACGTCCCGTATGCAAGCCAGCGCCCGCTATTTGCAGATTTGCTGACCTCTCGGGCGCAAGCGCGAGGGTTTATTGTCGGCGAGCATCAAGAACACTATCCGGAGGCGCTAAAGGCGCTATCCCAATGGTATGAGGCAGGCCAGTTGAAGGTGGCAGAAACCATAGTTCTCGGATTTGATCACCTCGTCGAGGCTTTTATCGGTCTCTTCGAAGGGAAAAATATGGGGAAGACTATTGTGCAGATCAAATAGCTCAACTGCGTGAGGTGGGAAAGTCCCCGTGCAGCTTCCATCGAGCAACTAGGAAGCGAGGGAAGGGATACCATTTTTGCTTCGTCGGTTGGAATCCATGCCATACGGAAAAACTGATGAGGACCGGTGGTGGGCGACCCACGGCATGGGCCATGCGGTTATCACCTTAAGAGAAGGAAAGACTGGTGGTAACATTGATGTGGATATGCATTGGGCCTTTTTACAAATTGGGGGGCAGGACAGTATGGAGGATGGAGTAACACGTGTTGAGCGCGCGTTAGAAGTCCATGGTTTGGCTAATCGTCTTCGGAGGTTCTCGAGTAGTACCCATACGGCTCAACAGGCGGCATCGGCTCTCGGAGTTCAATTGCAGCAGATTGCAAAGTCGATTGTGTTTAAGGTCTCCTCTGGTGAACGAGCCGTTGTTGCGGTCGTCCGCGGCGATCATCAGGTCAATCTTGAAGTGTTAGAAGCGTATATTGGGACCCCTGTGAAACGTGCCTCCAAGGAATGGGTGGAAGCGGCGACCGGGTTTCCCGTGGGCGGTGTTTCGCCAATAGGAGGAAAAGAGGACGTTCAGGTGGTACTGGATGACGGCCTCTCCAAGTTTTCCGTTCTCTATGCGGCAGCAGGAGATGCACATACCGTATTTCAAGTGTCAGCCGGGGAATTACAATCCATGACTGGGGCCCCGTGGGTGATTGACCTGGCCGACCGTACCCAATCAGGCGACCGGCCTTAGATGTTATCCCAAAAGAACTCTTCTGATCCAGACTGGTATTGCCTCAAGTCCGGGAAAAGATAACATAATGCGCCCAACAACAGCAACCCATCCGCCACATAGAGGGTGAAGCGTAGTGAGAGCATAACCGAGAGTGGCCCGGCCAATAGAGCGCCTAATGCCTCACTTCCTCCGGTTAACGCGCGCAGTGTCCCATTAACTCGACCTAAAAGGTGATTGGGAGTGACCTGTTGTTCGATGGTCACCTGAGTGATTTCCGAAGCTGTCGCGAAAAAATCGCCCCCAAATTGGGCGACCCAGAGCAAGGAAAATGCCAATGCAAGGGGTCCTTTCGCCAAGGGCACAGCCAGATTGAGCAGCGCTGCCGCCGCCGCACCCCACCATATCAATGATCCCATGGAGATTCTTCGGCGAAGGCGATGTAACCAGCGGGAAGCCAGCAGGCTTCCGACTCCACCAGAGGTAATGAGGAGCCCTAGGAAAAACGGAGAGAAATGCAGCGTCTTCAACACATACAACTCATAGAGGGTGGCAAAAAATCCGGAGGCCGTGGCCCGCAATGACTGGCCGAATGCCAGCTTTTGTAGGATGGGATGTTTAAGAGTCTTGGGCAACCATTGTGACACTTGTTCAGGATTTGGCGCAAGTTGTGGCGAACGAGTATCGCCATCTTTCACACCACGCAGTAAAACCGCCGAGATGAAATTTGCTCCGGCATCAAACAGGATGGTCAAGGGAGCGCCGACCAGGACAATAAGTAGCCCCATCACGCCTGGGCCCACAGTTTCTCCTAGAGATTCGGCACTGCCTAAAAGGTCGTTGGCCTCGGGTAAGTGCTGAGAGGATACCAAAGAGGGCAAAAGCGCATGACGCGAAATGGCCATAAGAATGCTTAGTGCGGCAGAGGTTCCCGTCACGATGGCAATGAACCAAAACGTCAAATGATGAAGGATATATAAAAGAGGAATCAGGAGAAGTACGCATCCTCGACCGACATTGCCGAGCACAAGGAGCCGCTGGCGGGAATAACGGTCTGCCAGG
>NZ_JBYCKN010000169.1:0-22346 GCF_057473405.1 Sulfobacillus sp. TH-112 | reverse complement strand
TCCGGGATGGATGTACCCTATCATCCTTCTGGTGTCCGACAAGTCGCCACCCAATCGGAGCGCACGCGCTTGTTGCAGCGCTACGAATGGCAAAAAGCCATGGGAGCGATCTGGCTTGACAAGAGAGACCTCGCACAACGAGAGCCTGCTTTAAAACAGTATTGCGCCGCTATTTTCACTCCAAATGAAAGCCAAGTGCATCCCCCTCTTTTGATTCAGGCAGCGGTGCGCGCGGCATTGGCGCGCGGAGTATCGGCCCATTTCGGATCCCCGGTGCGCTCGCTCATCATAGAGGATCAGGCAGTTCGGGGCGTGTTGTTGCCTTCCCAAACCCTCTTCTCTCGAAAGGGAGTACTACTGGCCGCAGGGGCCTGGTCGGGTCTTGTGGCCGACATACTGCAGCAGCCTCTACCCATCACCCCCGTTCGGGGCCAAATCGTATCGTTAACCACGGACCAGAAATACTTCCAACATATCATCTTTCACGATCACACCTACATCGTGCCCAAGCGAGACGGGCGGTTAGTTGTCGGTGCCACCGAAGATTTTGCAGGATTTGACTCACGGGTATCAACATCCGGTCTCATGCGACTTACGGAAATTATCCGTGAGTTTGGCTTATCTGATTCCCACATTTATGTAGAACGTTTCTGGACAGGACTCCGTCCCAAGAGCCCCGATGGACTACCTATTCTTGGTTGGTGGCCGCGGGTTGAAGGGCTCTGTGTGGCCACCGGCCATTACCGCAATGGAGTGCTCCTCTCGGCAATCACTGCAGACATCGTCGGACGATGGGCCACCCGACAACCTGACCCGGTGGACTTGACCCCATTTCGACCTGAACGTTTTTGGAGTCACTCCGCTCACTAAGAACTGGGGCCAGCAAGCACGGACGCGGCTCCGTCAAGGCCGATGTCAGCCACCCGCGAGGGAGGCGCATGCTTTCCTGCCCCGGTTCCCCAATTCACGGGCCTCATTTCAACAATGATGTATTGCCACCGGTTTTCGGTCATATCGTCGCTCATCAGCCTGATGATTCACTATAAACACGCGGCACTCGCGAAGTGATTCCGGTGAGAATTTCGTAACTGATGGTGTCTGCCCAACTGGCCATCTCATGGACCGTAATGGCCGCTCCCGTTTCCGACTCGCCCATCAGAGTCACCACATCGCCCACCTGTAGTGACAAAGTTTTTGGCACGGCCACCGTGATTTGGTCCATCGATACCCGACCAACTACCGGACAACGAGTCCCTCCAATGAGGACGTGAGACCGATTGCTCAGGGCTCGACGGTAACCGTCGGCATATCCGACGGCCACCGTGGCGATCACGGTATTCTCGGACGTCACAAAGGTTCTTCCGTAACCAATAGGAATATCGGGTCCGACCTCTTTAATAAAGGTGATGCGGCTCTCCATAGTCATAGCCGCCTTTAAGGGATACTTTACATCATAGGTTTCGGCACCATAGAGCCCAATACCGATTCGCACCATGTTGAAGTGGCTCCCAGGAAAGCGCATCGCAGCAGCAGAATTAGCCACATGGATCATCGGCGGAGTGGCCTGATGGCAACGTAATTCTTCAATTACATCCAAAAACCGGCGCAGTTGCTCTTTGGTATAGTCCACGTCCTCGGCATCGCTTTCGGCAAAATGCGACATCAGCCCCTGCCACTCAATCATTGGATGGCAAAGCTTAGGTACCCACGTCTCCACAACCCGGTCTGGAGATACCCCGAGACGCCCCATGCCGGTATCGACCTTGAGATGTATCCGAGCTTTGACCTTCATGGTGGTGGAAAGCTCAACCACCTGGTGCCAGGCGTTGTTGTCACAGAGCGTAATATCAAGTTCATGATCGAGGGCCATGGCAATTTGTTCACGATTTGACGCACCCAGAATGAGAATCGGACAAGATATCCCGACGCGCCGGAGGTCGCGGCCTTCCTCCGCGACGGCGACCCCGAGGAGGTCTGCTCCCGAACTGAGCGCTCTCTTCGCAACCTCTTCTGCCCCATGACCGTAAGCGTTGGCTTTGACGACAGCCATTAACGCAACGTGCGGCCCGATCCTTTGACGAAACATCCGTACGTTATGGGATATGGCGCCTAGATTTACTCGCGCGATGGTTCCCCGAACATCTGCCGACACGCTATGCCCTCTTTCCCTTCACCACAAGCATTTTCATATCCACAGTTTGGGCCCTCCATGACCAGCCTCGCCATTTTCGATGGCTTTTGCTGCGATGGGAAGACAATCTATCAAGTCCATCGATGTTAAGGAATATCCCAGGTGTTGCTGTCCTATGTCACCCGCAAAACCATGCCAGTACGCACCTAATGACAGCGCTTCAGGCCCGTCCAATCCGGCAGCCAAGAGTCGCCCTACAATGCCGCTTAAAACATCACCACTACCAGCGGTGGCCAGTGCCGCTGATCCGGTAGGATTGACCCAAAGGTGATCTTGGCTTCCAATCACGGTGTACCTCCCCTTTAACAGCAGCGGTGTTCCCAGGAGTTGCACCGCGCGTTGAACGGCGTGGCGACGATCCCGATTGATGGTATCGGCCGAACACTGCAAGAGACTTCCTAGTTCCCCAGCATGAGGGGTCAGAACGGCGCCTCCAGACCGAAATCGTGAAATGGCGTGGCGGGCCAACCGAATCCCATCGGCATCAATGACCATTGGCTTCTTTAAGTCGAAAAGACGTCCCAAGAGCGTGAGCGGTACGCGTTCTCCCATACCGGGGCCGAACACAATCGCATCCGCCTTTCGTGCTCGGGCCATAAGCATGTCACTCATCACGAGGTCCCCGTTTGCCGTCTCCGGCGCACTATGAGCCAAGAGAGCGGCCGGCATCGAGACCAATCCGCGGGCACTTTCTGGAATCACAATTTCCACCAGCCCAGCGCCAGCATGAAGGGCGGCCGTGGCTGCCAAAATAGGGGCTCCCGGCATGGCACGAGAACCGCCAATCACCACGACGTGACCTCGACCGTACTTATGGGAAAGACTCTCGACCTGAGGAAAGAGTTTTTGGGCTAGATCCGGTGTCACCCAGGTCGTCTCCGGTGGCTTCGGCGACATCAAGCCAATATCGGCCACCACCAGCTCTCCACTGACACTTGCGCCAGGATATCCGACGTGTCCCCATTTAGCCTGTCCCATAGCAAAACTCGAATGCACCCGAATATCCGGTCCACTATAGTTTCCAGTATTGGCATCAAGACCAGTCAGCACATCAACAGCCACTACTGGGCCAATAAAATCACTCGCCCACTTGAGCCACGTATACGCTTTTGACCCTCTAATCGACCGATTCAGTCCAGTTCCATAAATAGCATCAACGATCCCCGAAACAGAGTTGAGAAGTTCTTTCGTCGGACTGCCCTCATAGATGCTGGCCCCTGCAGCACGAGTTGCCCTGACCCAGTCACTGGCACCGTCAAATGCCGGTTCGGCCACCGGCACGACCGTCACCTCGTGATGCCGTGCTAGATATCGTGCCGCAATCCATCCATCCGCCCCATTTGCCCCCGGCCCAGTCATAATGAGGACTCTTCCGGTCGGAATCACCTGTTCAAGATAGCGAGCGAGTTGTTGGCCAGCATTCGACAATAGCGCCGCGAGAGGCATCCCGGTCTGAAGCGTGTGTGCATCCGCCATGCGGGCTTCATTAACGGACCAAATCGCTTGTATCACGTGGACTCCTGCTCCTCCGTCTCCGAATATAACGCCACGTAAGCCATCGCATAATGATCTTCGTGGCTAACCGAAATACGAATCTTCAAATGGTGCTCTGTAATCCAGCGCCCCAAAGCGCCATAGACTACCACCTGCGGCGCCTGACCTGGCTGCCTTCGGATCTCAATATCCACGTATCGTCCACCGCGCAAGCCGCCGCATGCTTTGACAACCGCCTCTTTGGCGGCAAATCGACTCGCCAACCGTGGCCAGGTTTGCTTACTGTGACCCGACTGTCGAATCTCTTCCTCTGTAAAAAGCCTTTTTAGTGCAGCGGGATGGCGACTAATCAGTCGCTGGATGCGATCGACCGACACAATGTCAACACCCACACTCGGGATCATCACTTCTCGAGTGTGACTCCCCATGTCACTGGTCCTGCCTTCCATTCACGAACTTTATGAAATCCCACCTGACGCACTTCGTTCCACACCTCATCAGGACTCATCCGCACACTCTCAGGAGGACCAAAATCGGTACTTTCCTTGACCCAGTCCACGACAATCCAGCGACCCCCAGGCTTGAGAATGCGGTACATTTCTTTAATGGCCTGGTGTCGGTCCCCAACATCATGGTACATGGTGTGCCAGAGAATACGATCGATAAAAGATTCGGGAAGACCTGTATTCTCTGCTGGAGCAATAAAGGTTTCGACCTGGGAAAGTTTTTCTTCTTGAGCACGTTCTCGGATGGCCGCAATACCATCGTGACTGGGATCGACGGCCAGTACTCGCCCACTGGCGCCCACGGCCACCGCTAAGGGAAACGTGAGCCAACCTAATCCGGCACCGACATCGGCGACCACCATTCCGGGAGAAACATCCATCTCTTCAATAATTACTGCACGAGGCATTAATTGTTCGCGCTCAGGTCGTTCCAGATTTCGCAATCGTTCGCGATCCCATGGTCCATGATGATGCGAATGGTGTCCAGGATGTTTTTCTTCAGCCATTGTGATTAACCTCCCATACTCGTCTCTCCAAATTTTGTATCCACCCTATTATGTCGCATCTACGGTATTTTTGCTGACTTTTGGACATGCTATCAGAAGTACTGCGTCACATCTTTCCCCTTCGACCTCAAGAAGAACACCTGTCCTAGGAGAAATTCTGAAGGGAGTGGACATCATCCGTCTTATCCCCGCTATCCTCATTACGACCACTCTTTCGAGCGCTCTCTGGGGGATGACTTCTCTTTTTCACGCCCGTTCCACAATAGCCTCAACCACCGAGAACGCCGCGACACAGTATGCATCCACGTGTGCTTATTGCCACGGATCCGATGGTTCCGGCGACCAGCGTCTGAATGCACCGGCCTTGTGGGGCCGATCATCGGTCATTCCGCAGTCCGCCTATGCCTCGCTCCCCGCACTCTCCCAATACATTCGCCAATACATGCCTCCCACTCCTCTAAATGGAGTCAATCCGGGGAGTCTTCCCCAAACCGAGGCTCAACGCCTCGCAGCCTACCTATTGCACAAAAACACTAAGTAATGCGACTCTCGTTTACTACCACGCGCTTTCCTCCGACATATACCTCACGCACCAAATTGGTCCCATAATAGTAGGTGGGATAGGCATAATGATCCGCATCCCAAACCAAAAAATCGGCATCTTTCCCCACTTCAAGGCATCCAGAGGAGACTTTAAGGGCTTTGGCCCCCCCTCGAGTCATGGCCGTCCAAACTTCTTCCGGCGTCATCTTGAGCCATGACGCAGCCCATGGCATCAATGCCGACACGGCATCGGTAGGGGACGACCCTGGGTTACCGTCAGAACCAATCGCGACCCACCCTCCCGCATCCAGCATCGCTCGAGCATTAGCCATATGACCGTGATTGAGATATCGAGCTGTCCCGGGCAAAATCACGGCCACCACCCCATTGCTTGCCATCTGTTGAAATCCGGAATCACTGGTAAATGCGCAATGATCCGCCGATTGTGCCCCAAGCTCCGCAGCTAACATCGCACCCCCGCCATCGGCCAATTCGTCGATATGCAACTTGCATCGTAGTCCGAGATCCTTGGCTGCACGAAGGTAGTGGCGAGACTCCTCCACCGAAAACACTCCTGGTTCACAAAAAATGTCGACCACCTCAGCATACTGCGCGACCGACGGAAGATATTCCGCAATCAAGTAGTTAAGATAGTCTCGACCTCGTCCGCGGAATTCCGGTGGAACTGCGTGGGCTGCAAGAGCGCTTAGCGATAGATGCCATGGTCCTTCATTACCCAACACACCAATCAAGCGCAATAGTCGCAATTCGCCTTCAGCGGTAAGATCATACCCACTTTTTATCTCCATTGTCGTGGTCCCGCAGGAAAGCGCGTGCTGGAGGCGACGCCGGGTCGCCGCGAGGAGTTCGTCATCCGATGCCTCACGAGTTTGTCGAACGGTAGAAAGAATGCCACCGCCAGCCTCCAATATCTCTAAATAGGATCGCCCTTCAGCGCGCAGTTTCACCTCATAGGACCGATCCCCGGCATACATGAGATGGGTATGGGCATCAACCAACCCCGGCGATACCAATGCGCCCCCAAGATGGATTTCCTCCCCAACATAGTGATGGGGCAAATGAGCCTCCGGACCCACCCAAACCACTTTTCCCGACTGGACCACGAGCGCTGCATTTTGAATCATCTGAAAGGCTTGGGCCGGTCCACTTCCATCCATCGTTAACAACTCTCCGATGTGACGAACAATGAGATTCTCTGCCATTTCAATGCTCTCCTTTCTCGGTGATGGCCATCTCTAATATGTCTGATTTCCGAAAATTCGGCAGTGCGAGAGACTCGCGTACCACCTCTTCTATCGCCTCAAAGGGAATGAATCCGACCAATTCTGTCTCTTTTATCGCCACCCCAAAGTGATTTGCTTCTTCCCTTACCCGCTGCAACGCGGTATAAAGAGACGTCACGCGGTAATTGGTCAGATTCATCGACACCTGAACACATCCCTTATTTATCGTATTAAGGCCCAAAGCCTTAACGCAAGGAAGGCCCCCCGAGGACCCACGAACCCTCTTAGCGATGGCGCGAGCGATCCTCACATCGGTCGTCTCTAGGTACACATTAAAAGCAATGAGCGGAATCCGCGCGCCAATGGCGACAGCCCCTGCGGTGCGATGAGGCGCCTGGGGACCCATATCCGGGGCGTCCTCGACCATACGTTGGGCTAGCCTCTCGAATTGCCCACGGCGTACATCTGCTAAATTTTGATGTTCCACGCGCATCGCGGCTTCTTCGTAATAGTAAACGGGCACGCCGAGTTCCCGTGCCACGCGCTCTCCCAGGGAATGGGCCATTTCCACCGCATCCGCCATAGTCGCCTCATGAAGGGGCACAAAGGGAATAACATCCACGGCCCCAATCCGTGGATGTATGCCGTGATGCGTGGTAAGGTCAATGCGTTCTACCGCAACCTGAACCGCCCCAAAGACGGATTCCAAGAGAGCCGCTCGAGGGCCCACCAACGTCATCACCGAACGGTGATGATCCCAATCTGAATGAAGGCCCAGCAAGCTCACCCCCGGGACCTGAGCCGCTCGCGTTAATGCCTCGAGGATCTCGGATGAGCGGCCTTCTGAGAAATTAGGGATACACTCGAATAATGGTTCATGCCTTATCATGACTCACCCTGACCCGTGTACTATAAAACGTGCCGCCACCCCCCGCATCAGAGAGGGTACTTGTTGTTAACTGATTCACATTCGTGCCCTCGCCATTCCACTGCACTGCGTAACTCACCACCACACCGGGTCTAGCCACCAAACTTGGCTGCACTAGCATCGTGGTATGCCCGCTTTCATTAAACACTCTCACGCGATCTTGGGCGGAAAGATGTAGGCGAGCCATGTCATCAGGGTGCATCAAAAGCTCCTGATGAGGACTTTTCAACACCCTGGCAATGTTTCCAAATGACGATTTGATGGTTTCTCGTCGTGACGAGGAAATGAGGTGAAACTCATCATCGAGAAGCGTCAATACCGGATGGGGCTCGGGATTTATCGGCAGCGGTTGAATGTGGAAAAATCCATCGGAGGTCGGAATGGGGGTATCCATAAATGGCCTCATATCTCGCCTAAGTCCCACTTTTTTGACTGGATCCTTTGTCAATGATTCCAAGCTAATACCCGTCATCCAGGGATGATTTTCATCAATGGCCTCCTCAATGAGAGTCTCATCCGAGGCGAACAAGGCAGGATGGTTAAGTCCCACGGCAGATGCCAAGCGCCGGAAAAATTCGGTATTAGAAACCGACTCCCGCCACGGCGCGGTGGCCGGAGCACTGAGTTGGATATACCGATGCCAATAGGAAGTATGAAGGTCCAAGATTTCCATCGACATCGCGGCTGGAAAGACAAAATCGGCATATTTTGCGGTATCGGTCAGCATTTGTTCGTGCACGATGGTCAGCAAATCCTGTCGCGAAAGTCCTCTTAACACGCGGGTTTGGTCAGGTGCTGTGACGGCGGGATTACTGTTATACACGATAAGCGCCTTAATGGGTGGAGTCATGGGGTTGACCAACGCTTCTCCCAACTGCACCATATTGATAATACGGGTGGGCCGCTCTAAGAGTTGCGGGGACGACAGCCTATCCCAACGAATGCCGAATGCATCGCCATTGCCACATAGATGACCTCCCCCGATCTCTTGAGGCGTCCCTAAAATAAGGGACAATGCCGAAATCGCCCATATGGTCTTCGCCCCATCCTGTTGCCTCTGCACTCCATAGCCCGTGCGAAAGAGCAGTGGTCGCGAGGAAATGAGGAGATCCACCAAGTCATCAAATACGGCGCCAGAAAGTCCCGTTCGCTCCAATACGACATCGCGCCCGTAGGGCCTTACTAACGCTGCATACGCCGCGAATCCTTTCACATAACGATCAATAAAGTCCGTATCGTGAGCCTTCCTAGCCAAAATTGCTTGACCCAATCCTAGCGCGAGCACATAATCACTTTCTGGTTTCACCGCGACATGTTGGTCATAGCGCCTCGCAGTTGCGGTCTCTAGAGGATCGATGGTCACAATACGAGCTCCCGCTGCCCGAGCCGTGTCTAAAAGAGGAATTTCATGAATGTTAGTCGCCATCGGATTACTTCCCCACAACACCACGCATCGGGTATCGACAATGGTTTCGGGATCCGGGCCCAATCGCGCCCCATACACGTAACGCAGGGCATAGTCAGCAGCAGCGGTGCAAATAGTCCGGTCTAAGCGCGACGCACCGATCGCATGAAAAAACCGGCGATCAAGAGAAGCCTCACTTAAAATCCCCATATTCCCAGAAAAGCTATAGGGAAGGACCGCCTCGCCCCCAAATTCCTTCACAATGGTCCGGAGCCGATCCCCGACTTCCTCCAAGGCCTCATTCCAACTCACCTCGAGAAATTCTCCACTGCCTTTTGGGCCAACGCGTTTAAGAGGAGTCGCAATCCGGTCTTTATGATAGAGACGGTCCTGATATCGGTTCACTTTAAAGCAGAGAAACCCTTGAGTAATGGGATGGCCTTTATCTCCCTCAATGCTCACAATACGGTCGTCTTCGGTACGCACTGTTAGACCACACGTGTCATAGCAATCATGAGGACACACCGCATGAACTACCGTGGTTGCCAATCCCGTATCTCCCCTTTGTCGCGACATTACCTATATTGTATCATCCACTCCGAAGAGCGGCTCAGGCGATTCGAGACGCGTGAATGCCTGTGCAGCCACCGATACGGCCGGATGATCCTTAATCCAAAACCTCCATAGAAAATGCCGCGCTTCCTCGGCGTAACCAATATTAATCCGTGGTCCTAGCGCGACCTCGTATGGTGCCCAAGGCCGCGACGGTGCGATCAAATAGAGCGGTGGGTCTGTCAGCACCTGTCCATTATTCTCTTTGGTGATATGAAGCGCCCGGGTAAGATTTCCTGGGCCGGAAAGCACGCGATAATCAGGCCAAGCGCGCTTTGCCGTACGGCGACGCATCAACATTTCCTCATGTCCCGCGAGCGGTTCCATCGCGCGGATTAATATCGCATGAGGGACCCCAACACCTCCTGTCACGATATTAAGGCAGTAATGCATCCCATAGATGAGATACACATACGCGCGGCCAGGTGGCCCATACATCACTGCAGTTCGCCCTGTCGGCACCCCTGCGTAACTATGCGCCGCCTTATCGAGAGGGCCTTGGTACATTTCGCACTCGACAATCCGTCCGGCCATGAGCCCCGTCTCAGTATCGTGCACCAAGATAGCGTTCAGCAATTGGCGCGCGATGCGCTCGGTCGACTGATAATAAAACTTTTCAGGCAGTGTAGCCCCCAGAATGGTCCCCATCGTCATCTCTCTATCCCTCATCTATATGGCCATAACCACATCCTGCATGACTGTTATCATACCGGAATTGCTACATCCTAACGCAAGAAGACGAGGCTGTGGTGAATATGCGCTATCGGGCATGTAGAATTGACGGTCTCCTGCCTCACTCCAGGGATCCAGCCCGTTTGGTCCACACACTCGGTTGATGGGATCTTCGGCTTCATCCTCCAGGGGAACAATGTCGTGAGACCCGTGGCGTGAGGCAAGGCTTCGTACGACCTTCAAGACGAGCACCATGACCGGGTCAAATATTGCGACATCCCGTATGCGAGACACCACACGCCGCCTCAAAGCAGTTTCCTGCTCCTGTTTGACTTTCTCGAGAGTGTGCCGATCAAGTTCTTACTAATTATGGAGATGGCGTATTCCGCACGATAGAACTCTACCCATAGCGACAAAGACGGTGCACCGTTTCCGGTGCACCGATCCGAGTATAAGTCCTCTTATAAGTCCTCTCTTGGCTCTCTGCCATCCGCCTTAACAGCAACACGGCCGAGCATGAGAGTCGTCATCCAGAGACGGCAACGCAATCGTTTTCACATGAGTCGCCTTGGTCTATGACGTCTTTTTAAAGAAAGTTTTACAGGCTGTTTCCCGTCCATGTTGGGCAGGCGTTTCGCCGATCTCCCCCACAATCATCGCCGTGTCGTGACTATCCACCGATTCCGGATAGCGATCCACCGCTCCGTCAGATGTAATAAGGATACTTTCGGCATTGCAAAAGTTATCTTTGGCCCAAAAATAACAGTTGTCTACAGTACATCGCACTTCGATCTCAGGCATCCTAGCGCCTCCTCTTGTTCTTGAGACGGTACCTATGGTGCCCTCATCACTCGCGATTCATACCCGCAAAGCATTATCGGTCGCCTAACGTGCTACACTACCAAGGGAGGTAAAAAGATGGAAATACTTCACGTAACACTGGCGTCTGATGGTTCTGTCGGCGCCTTGCGAGCAGCGGATTGGATCAAAGCCCACTTCGCTCCTGACGAGATTACCTTGACCATTCTTGCGGTGAGTCATAACCCGACGGATCTCGGTTCAGCAAACTTTGCTCAAACAGTGACGAATAGTGACGTCTTAGAAGAGGCCGCGATGGAAGCAGCGCGCAAAGCTGGTGAGACCACGGAGGCCACACTACACGACTTTCACCCAGTTCTTGCCGTCATCGGAGGCCGTTCTATTGTGCCAGCTATCATGGACTACATTAAGGAACACCCGACTGACGCCATTGTCATTGGCCGTCGTGGCCACTCTTTGGTCCACAATTTATTGATAGGTAGCGTCTCTTCGGGTCTTTCCGCGCATTCCACCGTCCCGGTGTGGATGATACCCTAGGGGAACATGAGGAGCCGCGCAAACTATCGCGGCTCCTGTCCTTTAGAGTGACACATTCCGAGGATTCAGAGACGAAGGCAGGATTTCTCCTCTCCAAGTTCGAATAATATTGATAAGATAGATAAAAATTTTGCGTCGATCCCCGATATGAAAGGACGAATCTGCTATTATGCCCCACGAAAAACTCGATTTGGCGCATCGCCTTCTAGATACCATTGACACGGTGGTACTGGGAAAGCGCACCCAATCTCGGTTAATCCTTGCCGCTTGGATGGCGTCCGGTCATGTACTCATTGACGATGTCCCAGGCGTTGCGAAAACTCGGCTCTCCCGGACCTTTGCGGCATTAATCCAATTGAGCTTCGCACGCGTTCAGGGCACTCCCGATCTTTTGCCACAAGATATTACCGGTGGCCCAATTTATGATATGAAAACTAGCGATTTGACATTTCGGCCAGGTCCGGCCTTTCACAATCTGCTCCTCGTCGATGAAATCAACCGCACCACCCCGCGGACGCAAGCCGCCCTCTTAGAATGTATGGAAGAACGGCAAATCTCCATGGATGGTACGACGTATCACATTCCCGAACCCTTTATCGTCATTGCCACTCAAAATCCGATTGAAATGGAAGGCACATTCCCGCTACCCGAAGCCGAACTTGATCGATTCCTAATTTCCCTGTCGCTGGGATATCCTGAAGAAGAGGACGAGCGTCGGCTGGTTACTGGATTTGCGTCTCATGATCCCTTTAACGCACTCTCACCCGTCATGACGGGTGAGGATTTAAAGGCCCTGCAGTTGGCATGCGGTGATGTTCAAATTCATGAAGTAACCCTGAATTATTTGGTGACCCTCTGTCGTAGTACACGCTCGCACCCATTGATTGACCTAGGCGTCTCTCCTCGAACTACAGTACGGTTAGCACAAATTGCCAAAAGCTATGCCTTTTTAGACAATCGGCTCTATGTCACCCCGGATGACATTAAATTCTTAGCCCCCTACGTGCTAGCGCATCGTCTCGTCCCAAGCAGTAGCGCCAATGTCAGTCGTATCACTGGCAGGCCGCTAGTCGAAGAAGTTATCAGTGGCATCCCCGTGCCCGTCGAAGAAATCCTATGATCTGGAAGGCCTGGCGGAACGAAAGTTTTCCTATTGTCGCCGTGTTCATTGCGCTCATAGGCCTCTTTGCCCATCGTTTGAGTCTGATGATGATTGGCAGCTTCTTTTGGCTTCTCACTCTGCTATCGTCTCAATTGGCCCATCGCAGCCTTCGCCATCTCACGGTGTCTACCCGACTAAACGAAAGTTACGCGGAAATCGGGCAGTCGGTGGAGACCGATATGGTGGTGACAAATCCCCTTCCCTGGCCAATTATTGATTTGCAATGGAAAATTGATTTACCCCAAGCGTTGGAGCCCCAAGGGAGCGGTATGGCGCTTGCCACTCCAGGAAGCACGCGTCAAACGCTCGCTGGGCATCTATGGATCGGGGGTCACCAGCGTGTCCGAATTCGATATCGATTGACCGGTCTCCATCGCGGGCGCTGGAGCGTCGGACCCGGTTCGCTTATTTTTAAAGACCCCCTGTCGTGGAACGAGATGGTGCGCGAAGACCAAAATCTCTATCACCTCACCGTGTGGCCGCAACGGTATACCCTCCCACAAAATTTTTGGTCTTCCGATCCGACCTCAGGCGGACAGCGTGGACGCCCATGGGATCCCCAGGATCCGCTGCGCGTCATCGGCGTACGCCCCTATCAACCGGGGGATCCCGTGCGTCAAATCGCACCCTATCCATCAGCACGCACGCGACAGTTGATGGTAAAGCAATTGGAGTCTGTAGTAGACCGCAGTGTGGAAGTGATCGTTCATCCGAAAACTGCCGACCACCACTGGCACGGAATTGATCGAGAATTACTCGAGGAAACGATTAGCGTGGGAGCCACCGTGGTCGAATCTGCCGTCTCTCAAGGACTTAGAACCGGGCTTTCTTCCACAGGCGCCATTGCCGGCCATGTGCGTGGATTCACCTTTCCCGCCGAGAAACGCCATGATAGTCGAGAACTCCTAACGGCGCTTGCCTGGACACAACCTAGCGGCACCATGGATGAAGACCTCCCGCACGTGCTGTCCCGCATCCAAAGCGGTCTACATCCGGGGACCGTGCTCATTATGATTAGCCCGTACTGGCCGGATGTCTTGACCGATCGGCTACAACCACAGGCGCGCCGCGGATTACGAGTAATTTTTCTTCAACTCGGCTTTCTTCATCAATCCATTCCCCCGTGGGTACGGGACATATGGCACTTTACGGAAGGAGCCTGGTCGCATGAGTAATCGCATCCCCATTATGTTGCTGTGGATTGTGGGTTTTCTCACTGTTGCTCTTACCATCCATTCGCCATGGCTGGTGGATACCACACTGGTGTTTGGGGCTATCATGGGCACGCGTAAGGCATGGCGTCCTGCCCTACGTTTTCTCATCTCGTTGGCTTTGATTGCGGTCGTGGTACTGTTTTCACCGAGCACCACCTCGATCCTGTTGCAGACCACTATGGCGCTTATCGCGCTCGGAGAAGCCCGTGCCTCTCGGGTCGCTCCCAACCGGACCATCATCGGCGCGCTAGTACTAGTTACTATCGCTACCTTTATTCATGCCGCAGCCGCGTTCGGCTTTATTCCGGTAGGCATCATTGGAATTTTATCACTTCTCACCGGTGACGAAGTGGATAGCTCATTACAACGCGATAGGACCCGTCTGGGATTTACTTTGGCTCTCATTGCCAGCGTCGGAGCGATCATCATGGCACTGATCTTAAGTATATTCCCTTGGCAAACCGTGATCGCCGATGTCTTTTCAGTGATCGCTTATCCGTTGATCGCCCTCTTGAGTCGTATTTCCCTAGGAAACCTTCGGACTCGCAAGACCCAATCCACACCCACGCCCATCTCGAAAACTCAACATGCCTTATCTCAACATAGCCATCTTCCGACAGCACTCAGTACCAGCTTCATCATCCTGGGAATCCTGGTATTAGCGGCCATTCTTTATGGTGCCTACCGCTATTGGTCGAAGGCCGATACGCGAATTGGTGACAGCGACGATCACGATGTCATTTTACGTGAAGCACTCGCCCCCAATGAGCGCTCCCAGCCTTGGCGCCGTCGGAATCGCCCCCTCGGCCCTGTCCGCAGTCTCATCCGCACACGACTCATTCAGGCGCGACGCCGTCGTCAAGAACGGGCCTCCGGCGAGACCCTGAGAGAATGGGTAATGCGTATCCGGCCGAATCACGATAATGAGCTAATCATTACCACGTATAACCAAATCCGTTATGGAGAGAGCGCGGACACACGCGAAGCGCGAGAACGTATTGAAGCCCAGTGGCCACAATCCTAATCATCATACTCGACACTCAATCCACATACAGGTACTATGACCAACATCCCGTGGCTAAAGAAAATTGTAGTGCTGACACTTGAGAACCGTTCGTTTGACCAGGTCCTCGGCGCATGGCCCGAGGTAGACGGCATTCCCTACGCCCATTCCGTGCCGTACCGCGACGGACGTCAGGTGTCTCCATTTCCTCTGCATCGCTACTCAGTGAGTCGCTGGCTCAATCCCCATCGTGGTTTTGATGCGATGCATCAGGCATGGAACGCTGGAGCCATGGACGGCTTTTTGGAAGCTAATGATGGCGATGTGATGGGGTATTACCGCACTGATTTGTGGGAGGAATCCAACGCCATCAAAGAGGCCCGCATTTTAGATCACTACTTTTCGTCTGTGATGGGCCCGGCTTTTCCCAATCGACTCTACCTCATTAGCGGAGAATGTCACTCTCAAGAAGAGAATCCTCCCGTGCTATCAAAGCTCACCTTTCACCAAGAAACCGTCTTTGACCAGTTATCGTCACACGGGATCGATTGGCGTTATTACGTCGGGCCAAAAAGACATTTCCCCTTCTATGCACAGTTCATGAAAGAACGCCTATCGTGTCCTCTCTGGTGGTTTCCCAGATTTCGCGAAGAACCGCTAGTCCACCACATAAGACCCTTTGAAGAATTTTTTCACGATATCCGAGAAGATACCCTACCTCCGGTCAGCTTTCTTTCCGCTCCACTCTTTCTAAGCGCTACCCCGCCACTCTCACTCCGTCGTGGGGTAAAATTGGCGATACAAATTCTTAAGTCTTTGCAACAACACTCTTCATGGCAAGAGCTCTTATATGTGTGCCATTTTGACAGTAGTGGAGGATTCTACGATCATGTGCCCCCACTGAAATTGGATCACTATGGTCCAGGTTTTCGCGTACCAGCTCTCTTATGGGGAGGGCAGCTCTCGCCAGCCATCATACAGACACGCTTTGACCACACCTCGCTCTTACGACTGATAGAAGAACAATTCACACTGCCCCTACTCGGACAACGGACCCGCAGGATGCATTCCCTCGCTTTAGCGCTAGCCAAGAATCCCATTAAGAACACTCTTGACTGAAGACGTCGTCAAGGCTCCATTGACGCGTTCACTCAAGTGGCCCTGCTGATTCAAAAAGAGCACGGTAGGAAAGTATTGCACATTAAAATAGGTTATCCCTTTAGGATCTACATACACATGAACATTGGGCTCGGTGAGATCAAATTTCTTCACATAACTCTTCATAGTCGTGCGCATTCCTGCCTCTCCCACCGAATATCCCTGGTTGTCGTGGCCAGAAAACGCCGGGCTTTTGGGCCCCGGATCGCCAATACCACTATACGGAGAGACATCGATAATATCCAAGGTCAGGCCTTTGGTGTGAAGAATGGTTGGCCACACATACCTATCATCATAGGCGCAATAGAGACACCAACTCGCCATCAACATCACTACCGTCACGTGGGACCCACGCGACAAGTGGCTTAATTTCCCCGTCTTAATCGAATAGGCTTGATATTTCCAGGAAAATCCGCTCTTTGGGACGTGAGTGGCATTGGGACTGACATCAGAAGAGGTCGACGAGTGCACCCCAATCCCGATATAGCCCACCACTAAAATGCCCAGCGCGACCACTCCCACCAAGAGCCACACCCAAATTGGTGGCCCACCGCTCTTGGTGGCGGTAGTGGCCTCCGGCGGTCGGGAGCCTGGTCTCGTACCTCGTGAATCATATTTGCCTTTTTTTGACATTATTGGTTCCTTTCTTTATAGGCGGGTTCATCATTCGCAAATAGTGTAGCATAGGTCCCATAGAAGAGAATGGGAGCTCATTGGAGGAGGCGAAATTATTCACCACTTGGCGATCATTGGGGGAGGGATTGCCGGATTGACCTTAGCCCTGACATTAAAAGACGGCCCGCTGGACTGGCGTCTTATCGATCCAGACATAGAGCCAGGCGCAGCGGGTGCAGCTTTGGCGATGGCCCCTAATGCTCTATGGGTGTTTCGACAACTGGGTATCGCCGAACCAATCACGGCTGCGGGCTCAGCCATCCATATCTACCAATATCGCAACCACCATGGCAACCTCCTAAAGCAGATCCATCTGTCGTCGCTCATCACAGACTGGCAAGAATCACCCTGGTGCGTGCCACGAACCCATATCATCCGTGTTCTTCATGACGCCATTTCATCTCAGCGCCTTATCTCAGGAAAGGTAGTCCACATCACCGCTGAGCACCCTGTCTTTCGCCTCCACACCTCGGGGGGCACGGTCAGGCATACCTTGCCCTCGTTTGATGCTATCGTTGGCGCCGATGGGGCCCATTCCGACGTCCGTTCATGGTTTTTTAACGCTCCTCCGCTAGAATTCGAAGGTTTTATTGCCATTCGTGGCACCGTTACTTGGGATCTCAGTAGACCTGACACTGTCACCCAAATATTAGGCCCGCAAAGCGAATTTGGCTATAGCCCGATGGGTCCACACAAAGTCTACTGGTATGCGACATTGCCAGTGCACAGTCCTCAGACCTATCCCACTAAAGAGGATATTCGGTATCATTTTCGGCTTTGGGCCCCTCCCGTCCCCGACCTCATCGCCGCCACACCCGCGGAGAATCTCTTAATCCATCCTATCTATCACCAACCCCGCTGGTCGCTCCCTCGCAAACAGCGCGTGACCTTGATTGGCGACGCCGCACATCTCATGACTCCCAATACGGGTCAAGGTGCATGCCAAGCCATCCTTGATGCATACGTATTAGGGTCACTTTTAGGAAAAGAGACCGACACGGGCCAGGCGTTTCATCGTTATGTGGCGAAACGCTGGCATGCCGCTGAGGAAGTAGCCAGCTTGTCTCGGCAATTGGGTCGAATGATTCATCGCCCCATGCCGCCTCTATTGAGACCCGAGAGCGTACTGCGTATGATCCCGACTGCGCTCATCGTCAATCGCATGCACCACGTCATGGGACATCCTGAGGAATTGAGTCATCTTTAGGGCAGTTCACCGTCAACTTGAGAGCCAGAGGGCTGCCGATTCTTCCCGCGTTCCCTCACGATAAGAGCGATGATGAACCAAATGACGCCGATACGAAGGGCCACATCCGAGACGTCAAAAATCCCAGGATACCCTCTAATCCGCATAAAATCGGTCACCTGCCCCAAGACCAACCGACTAAAAGTGTTCCCGAGTGCTCCACCCGCCATCGTCGAAAGCGACCATGAAAACTGCTCTAATCGAATGGCAGCTAAAATTAACGCCATCGTACCGATCACACTTAATACGGTGACCACTCCGGGATAGTGAGACAAGAGCCCCAACATGGCCCCGCGATTAAATAACAACTGAAACGAGACGATGGGTTTGATGACCCAGAGGGTACGCCCATCGCGAAGCGCCGCTCTTGCCCAAAGGCCTGCTAGTTGATCCCCGAGTCCAATCACCACCATGACAGCGAGCGATTGACGCCATTTGATCATCGACGTGCCCCTTTCTCTCCTCTCATCCTACACGATGATCGCGAGAAAGCGGCCACGAACATCTGAGTATCACTCTCAAGATGCGGGCCGCTATCCAAACACGCTACGTTGATGCCTATCTCGGGGTCAGCGTGGCATCGCCGGATCGCCAGTTCACCGGGCAAAGTCCCCCTGCCTGTAGCGCCTCCAACACTCGTAGGACCTCATCTACCGATCGGCCCACGTTCAGGTTATGTACCACCTCATACTCGACTTGTCCTTGAGGACTAATGATAAATAGTCCTCGGTAAGCCGCCCCCTCCTCGGGAAAATATACCTGATAGTCTCGGGACACCCGATGGTTCCAATCACTGGCGAGAGGATAGGCGAGATGCCCAATACCACCTTCGGTCTGGTCCTGTGCCATCCATGCTTTATGCACGTGCGGACTATCGGTCGACACCCCGATAATCTCCGTATCTAGCCGTTTAAACTGATTCGCGGCTTCCGACAGTGCCACAATTTCTGTAGGGCAGACAAATGTAAAGTCATGGGGATAGAAAAACAATACCAGCCACTTCCCCTGATAGTCGTCCAACGAAATGGTGTGCGTTTCCCCACTCGGTAGTACTGCCGGCATTTGAAATGCCGGCGCTTCATGTCCCACAAGTGCCATAATGATCCTCCTCCGATGAAGAGCCGTCATGCGGACTTCATCCTCTTCATCTCATGCTACCCTGCTATAAACTTCGCCATTCACAATAGACGGACATCACCGCTCCCGAGAGTGTTTAAGAAATCCAAGCACAATTTTCAGCAACGGCAGTTTATGCCATAATAGAGCAAAGTTGTCATGACGTCGAATTTTCGTTGCAGAGGGAGGAACCTTTGGACCTAAAATCACCTATTGAAGAGGACTTAGCCGGCGCCGAAGCCTATTTAGAAGCTATTTTCGTTCTTACCACAGAAAATCGCCAAGTGCAGGCGGCACGTATCCGTGACTACTTAGGCGTGTCCGCCGTCAGTGTATCGCGCGCGTTAACCCGACTAGACAAGCGGGGCGATCTCTTGGAGCGAGCGCCCGAGGTTCGTCTGACCGAACAAGGATGGAAACGAGCCGAGGCGGTCGTACGCCGTCACCGTCTGGCCGAGCGTTGGCTATCGGATAAGCTGGGGTTAAGCCTAGTGGAGGCTCATCGTGAGGCGGAACGCCTCGAGCATGCGCTGTCTGATCGCGTCGAAGATGCCCTGTGGGAAGACCTTGGCCGACCGACCACCTGTCCTCATGGCAACCCCATTCCGGGATTAGATGGCGCTCCGATTGAACTCGAACCCCTCAAAGAATTGAGCGAAGTCGATCCTGGCACATACATGGTGGATCGTATTTTTGAACAACTAGAAGGACTGGAAGAACGGCTGGACTGGATCGAACAGTCGGATCTCATTCCCGGGGCCATATTCAGCGTCCTGCCTTCTCCGGAAGGAGATCGCGCCAACAGCGCGAAAAACCTTCCCACCTATATTGCTAAAGCCGATGGTACAGAGATTGAAGTACCCTACGCCATTGCCTCGCGTCTTCTGGTACGACCGCTCGAGGGGACACTATAGGACCGCGACCAGGGTATAGAGACCAAAGGCCATCACAATGCCGCAAAGTCCCCACACTAGGTAGCGGTAGAATCCCTTCATGCGGAACTCTCGGGGTAGCGCGCGAGACTCAAGGGCGAGAAGAAATCCTACCACAATGGGTAGCAAGATCGCGTTCATGACTTCCACGTCAATGGTCAATTGCACCAAATCGACGCTCAAAATAACCAGAACCGCCCCCGCAATATGCGCCATGGTATAAATCACATAGAACCATGGCGCATCTTTGAAGCGGTGATTCAAACTGTGCTTGACCCCAAGCACCTCGCTAATCCCCCAGGCACCCGCTAACGAGGCGACTAGTGCCGCAATGAAACCGGCACCCAAAATCCCCGCTCCCCAAATCAGCTTGCCCGGAATCTCGCCCATCACCGATGTCAGTCCGCGACTGATTTGTCCCACCGATTGCAAGCTCACAATATGGTGCGTACGCAAGGTAGCAGCGGCGGTAATCACGATGGCAATCATGATGGCTTGCGTCACCACGGCACCAATGCCGGTGTCCCACCGTGCAGCCCGCAGATGCGCCACGGTCCACTTTTTGTCGACCACCGCTCCTTGCTGATAGAAAATCATCCACGGCATAATCACCGCACCCACATTAGCTGCTAGAAGGAAGAGATAACTGGAATGAAAGAGGGGTACCGTATGAAGTCCGCGTATCACTGAGGACAAGTGGGGATGAGACAATACGGCCGTCACAAAAAATGCCAGTTCCAGGGTACCTAAGGCAATACCAATCCATTCCACCCGTTGATAGGTTCCGGAAAAGCCAATCCCGATAAGCGCAATAGCGGCCATACTGACACCAATCCATACCGGAATGCCAATCATTTGCGAAACGCCGGCAATCCCCGTAAACTCCGTGATCAAGGCTCCCACCGACGCCAAGAAGAGGGCGGTTACCGAGAGCATGCCCCATCCCAATCCAAAATGCTCGCGAATCGCTTCCCCATGTCCCTTTTGGGTCACAATGCCTAACCTGACCGTCATTTCTTGCACGATAAACAGAATAGGCATCAATATGAGTTGGGGTAAAATCATCGCATAGCCCCACTGCACCCCAGATTGAGCAGCGGTAATGGCACTACCGACATCGGTATCCGCTAGCATCACCATGATGCCAGGACCAAATAGGGCTAATAGAAATAAGATTCGCTGATGACGCTTAGGATGAAGAACAAGCGACTTGCGCGGCTCAATATCGGCATTAGATGGCATCAATCATTACCTAGCTTTCCGTTGTTAGCGTCAGCTAATTATCGTAGGCTTATGCGGTAATGTCAACTGCACCAATGCCATGTGAGGTAATATTTGCGATCGTTTCCGCTAGTCGTTTTACAATATCTTCACCATAGTCCACGACCCGCCGGGATCTTGAGACAACTTACAGTAGCCTCGGCTTTCATACAGGCGAAGCGCCACCGTGTTACGCGGATCGACGCTAAGCGACAGCGCAGGATACCGAGCGGCGCGCGCATAGTCCGTTATCGTCCCCAGGAGGGACCGGCCAACGCCTTGTCCACGATGAGGCTTAGCCACGGCCAAACTCAGTTCAGGAGTCATGGCATCCACGTAACCCCATCCACGCGCGGACCCGCTCCAGACCCGCATCCAAATAGCACCGATTCTCTCATCCTCGCCGTTCACCGCAACCAAGGCGTAATCGTGATCCCGGCCCCAATCCTCAATGTACTTTGCTATCGCCGGGTGATCGACGATGCTATAAGGAGGCCGCATCTCCCCTTTAGGCACATAGATAGCCTCATACAACATGTTCCGTAAGAATTCAAAGTCGTGCGATTGATAGGATCGGATGCGACTCACGTGTTCTCTCCTGTCCTCATTGTCTGTAACCTGCGTGCTGACGCGATTCCTCTGCATCACGCACACCATAGAAAGTACGCAGGTTCGCATGCGGATTCAATCGTCAGTAACCGTTCCATGGTAGCCATGAGATCTGATCCATCATCTCTTGAAAGCGACCGGTATTTTCAGAAAAATTAAAGTTGTAATAGGCCTAATTCTCGACAATGCTCCGTATCATCCGCATAATGTAATTCATATATTTTACACAAATAGATTTCTACAAGGGGAGAATCTTAAATGCAATGGTATATGCGAGTCATCAAACAATACGCTACTTTTGACGGCCGAGCCAGTCGTACTGAGTTTTGGATGTTTGTTCTCATAAATGCGCTCTTCGTCCTAGGAATCAGTCTTTTGAGGTTGATCGGCCTCGGCCTCGGCATTTTGCTCAGTCTCTATAGTCTTGCCATGATTATCCCCGGTTGGGCGCTACAGGTTCGTCGCCTGCACGACACCAACCACTCCGGATGGTGGATCTTCATTGGTTTAGTAC
>NZ_JBYCKN010000168.1:0-10770 GCF_057473405.1 Sulfobacillus sp. TH-112 | reverse complement strand
GTTCGTAAGTCATCCCACGAAATAAAGGTGAAAGGAAGCGCATTTCGTCAAAGACGCCTTCCCCATCCAGTTCCGGCCAATTGCCTCCCATGGCATTAGCCAACTTAGTGACAATCCAAATGTCGTCTTGGGCCAGTCCCGGAGCGACGCGAGCCGGCTGCACCAGTTGTACACGGCGTTCACTATTCGTATAGGTTCCCGCACTCTCAGCAAAGGACACCCGCGCTGGGAAAACGACATCGGCCATTTCTCCGGTCGCCGTGAGAAAAATGTCCTGAACCACTAATGCATCGAGCTTTTCGAATAACCCCCGCACATGATGCTGATTGGCTTCGGAATCAATCGGATTTTCTCCAATGACGTAAAGCCCACGAATGCTTCCGTCTCCCATCCCCTCGAACACTTGCGTTTGGTCTCGCCCGGGGACGGGCGATATGGTCGTATGCCAGCCTTCTTCAAAGCGTCGACGAGCGCCCTCGTCCGCCAGATCCTGAACACCTGGGAGCTTATTCGGCAAGGCCCCCATGTCCCCTCCGCCCTGGACATTGTTCTGCCCACGCAATGGATTCAATCCGGAACCATACTTTCCGACGTGCCCCGTCAATAAGGCGAGGTTAATCAGAGACAGGACATTGTCCACCGCATTATGATGCTCGGTAATTCCCAACGTCCAGCAAATCATGGCACGCGGAGCACGAGCAAAGGCACGAGCCAATTCTTCGATACGCTTTTTGTCGATACCGGTAACCATAGCAGCCCGCTCAGGCGGCCAATTTGCTACCGAGTCCCGGAAATCGGCAAATTCACGAGTCGCTTTATCAATAAACCCGTGATCTTCGAGACCCTCACGAATAATCACATGCGCCATCGCGTTTACGAGCGCGATGTCACTACCCACGGCAATCTGCAAATGATCATGCGCCCGCATGGTGGTTAGGGTCTTACGAGGATCGACCACCACTAACCGCGCCCCGTTTCTTACCCCTTTCATCATATGATGAAAGATAATCGGATGGGCCTCTGCGGCATTCGAGCCCACTAACAACAGAAAATCCGTGTGTTGAAATTCTTCGTACGAACTGGTACTGGCACCTGTTCCAAACACGGCCACGAGACCCGCGACCGAAGGAGCGTGTCACGTACGGTTGCACGAATCAATGTTGTTGGTGTGAAAAATAGAACGCGCAAACTTCGATGCTAAGTAGTTCAATTCGTTGGTCGACTTGGAACAACTAAACACCGAGAGTGCATCGCCACCCGATTCATTAATAATCGGCTGAAACACATCACGCGCACGCGCCAATGCCTCGTCCCACGTCGCAGGTTGTAATCGACCATCAACACGAATCAAGGGCGTACTAAGCCGCATACGCCGTTTCACCACTTCTGATGTCGCCATGTGAAAATCCCTCCCTTCCTCGATCTACGGATGCCGTCCCAATTAGCCCAGCATTTTATTGCAACTATCACATTCGTGACTAAATTACGACTTATCTCCTTGGCCAATGACCAAGAATCGCATCCGTGAGCGTCAGATGCGTGTCCCTCGAACTAACCCGCAATGACGAGGCACCGCAGCTAACCTTACTTAGCGTTAGTATAGATCGAATTGCTTGCATGACAAAGGATAGATAAGATTTCTCAAATCTCGAGTCAACTTCCCGCGATAATTTCTGACTAGACACTACGAAAGCCTGCTGTCGTCGCTTGTAACCCTTGTCACTGCAGGATTTTCTCATTTTACAATCCTGTAGAAATATCCAAATAAATCCAGAACAGGAGCTCCTCCAGCGGTAAAATTCGTCTTTTCCGACCATGATATTACGATAATTTATACATGGTTCAAATGTGACATTATAACGTTTCTCCCCTCTTCTCCCCACTTGCTTAGTGCGTTACAGTAATGGGTAAAATCCGCAAAAAATTCCCCTAAAGGAAGGTGGTATCATGCCCCGCATTCTTCTACTCACGGGAGATGGCGCTGAGTCTCTTGAGGTCATGTATCCCTATCAGCGTCTCAAAGAGGAAGGTTATGACGTAGACATTGCCGCTCCGAGTAAAAAAACGTTGCAAACCGTAGTACATGACTTTGTCCCCGGCTTTGACACCTATACGGAAAAGGCCGGTTATCGCGTGGAGTCCGATCTTGCATTCAAAGACGTCCGCCCCGAGAACTATGCTGCCGTAGTCATTCCTGGAGGCCGTGCTCCCGAATACATTCGCAACGACCCTCACTTTGTTCGCATTGTGCGTCACTTTTTTGCTGTTGAGGCACCCGTCGCACAAATCTGTCATGCACCCATCGCGTTGGCCACAGCGGGCGTTCTCAATGGCCGTCGGTCTGCAGCCTATCCGGCATTAGCGCCAGACGTTCAAGCTGCCGGTGCCACCTTTATCGATGGTGCAGCTGTCGTCGATGGACATATGGTGTCAGCCCGTGCTTGGCCCGACCATCCTGAATGGATGCGAGCTTTCATGCAACTCTTACGGGAAAAGGCCCCGGTTTAATCGCCCGATGCATTAGTATAGTTGACCGGGAGATGGCCTCAGGAGACCATCTCCCGCAATTTAACGACATTGACACCTTGAAGGTCTGGATAGATGGTAGTATCTAGAGGAAATTCCAATTCCTTCGTCGAGGGATTTGGTACCACCAAACAGGCGATTCCTGCATTCTGAGCCGCCTGCACTCCGTGAGGCGAATCCTCTATCGCCACCGCCTCGTCGGCACGAATCCGCATCAGGGAAAGCGCGAGCCGATAAACCCCCGGGTCTGGCTTAGGCACACCCACATCCGCTGCGGTGACAATGGCGGAGAAATACCGACTGATGTCATGATCTAAGAGATATCGCTTAATCCATTGTCGTGATGAACTACTCGCAATAGCCGACGGAATCATCCGCTGTCTCAGTTCGTCTAAAAGCGCTTTGACGCCTGGCCGAAGAGTCATGGTCTCTCTGCGAAGCGCAAAACGCCGCCCGTACTCTTCATAGACTGCAGCGCGATGAATCGATCCTACCTTCGCTTCTAATAAATCCAACGGGTCGATAGTACTAATAGTTCCGACCATTGCGGCCCATTCTTCGACAGCAAACGACGTCTTATGTTCGATGAAAATGGCTTGCCAAACTTCAAACTGGGGCGTCTCGGTATCGACAATCGTTCCATCAAAATCCCAAATCACTCCATGTAACATCGCTGTCCCCATCCCCCTAAGTATCGCATGAGGTCATTCTATCATGGCGACCTTGGGAGGGCGCCGTCACTGCAGCGGAAGACCGATGGTCGCGTCCTTGACAAGAACTAACACGCTCGAGCCATGCACCGTGATAGCTATTTAGTCTTGGGGCCCCAATCCGCATCAGTGACCATCATATTTTGTTGAGCAGTGTGACCTACTACTATATCCCCCTACATTGCACCAAGCGGCTCTCATGCAGTGTCCATGATCCGAAAAAATCCCTTCCCCGGTGCCGGCATCAACGACAGCGTCGCATGAGAAATCCCACAAGTGAGTTTATGAGGTGCCACGTCCCCTCGTGAAGTTGCTTTAGGTTCTAAATATGCTACGACGTGGCTCTGATGCCCGAATAGTGGTCAAAGACAGCGCGAGATACGCGAGGAAGAATCACTTGGGCTTCGGTATCCACATGAAAACGGGGATCTTGAGATCCTTCACTCATGATGGCAATAGCATAGTCGCCCCACGGTGTTAACACCAGACCGGCATCATTTCTCACCCCCGTAAGCGACCCGCTCTTTGACAGCACTCGCACTTTGGGAGGGGCATCTTCGTTGTCACTAATGAGTGCGTACGGCATCTCCCGAGTGAGAAGCGTATTATATTGCTGCCGACCCAAAATATCGAGCGCCACGTCGCGCCATGCGGCTTGGAGAATCTCTGCATAATAGAGCCCTTTTAACATGGTGACCAAGTCATAGACACTGCTATGCGCTAAAGGCTCTGGGACGTCGAATGAAATGTTGCGATAGATCGTAGTATCGGATAATCCGTGCTCGCTGCACCACTGGTTTACTCTCTCGACACCTATGGTGCGTAAGACCATGTTGGTGGCGAGATTATCGCTCACGGTAATCATCAACATGAGCACGTCTTTGAATGGCAAACGGATCCCTGGGGTCAAATTTTGAAGCACGCCCGATCCTTCAACATAATCCTCAGCGAGATATTGAATCTCCTCTCCCAACTGATACTCTCCCCGCTCGCATCCTTGCAAAACACAGAGTAAAATCGGAAGCTTCATCACCGACGCCGTCTCCATAGAACGATGAATATCCCCATAAAAGATCACCTCTTTGGTCGCCAAGTGCTCGGCATAGAGCACCCATTTCCCACTAAAATCGGCTGCAATCCGCCGCATTTCTTCGTCGATAGCCGTTGTCACTGTCGTCACCTAACTTTCATCACTAACATGTCTCTTTATCATTACGGATTGTCCTCTAATTGTCACGTAATGAGGCACTAGGTCTCAGGAGCCAGGTCCTGGATCTTCCCTTCAGTTGAACCGAAATACCTCAACAGGTATACTTTGTTTACTAAAATGAAGCGAGGTGGTCCGCATGGCCAGCGTCGTTATTCAACTCAACGAGTCTTCACCCGACAAACATCGTGCTGTCCTGAGGAATATCAAAAATCTCATGGACGAGATGCCCGATCTGCATGTGGAATTGGTCGTGCACGGCGAAGGAATAGCCCTTGTCACTCACGGTTCAGAGATGGCCGAGCCTGTGTCTCAACTCATCGACCGTAACGTCACTGTGGCGGTATGTAAAAACACCTTAAAAATGAAAAAGATTGACGAGACTACTCTTCTTCCAGGTATGACTTTCGTTGATGCCGGTATCGCCGAATTGGTCCGACGACAAATGGAGGGATACGCCTATGTCAAACCCTAATGAGTCCCCGATCATCGATTTGGCATCCTTTGATACCATAGTCGATTTGGTAGGAAATCCCTTCACCGCAGATCTGACGTTGTTTCTCAATGGCAACCAGTTTATGGTGATGGACGACCTGTTGAAAGCCTTTCGCGAAGAATATCCCACATTCTCCAATATCTATTATGAAACCCTTCCCCCGGGAATTTTGCTTCAGCAAATCCAGGCGGGAGGAAATCTGCAGATTGGTGCGTTACACCTCTCAGTCAAGCCCGACATTTATACCGCGGGCAAGAGTGAAATGGAGCAATTGGCACCTTCGCTACTCGCCCCGATGCCTTATGCCGAAAATCACTTGGCTCTTTTAGTTCCCGAAGGCAATCCCAAAAATGTGAAGGGGTTCCCCGACCTAAGCGATGCCAGTCTTCGCATTGCCATGCCCAATCCCGCCACAGAGGGGATCGCGCGTCTGGCGAAAGAAGCCATTCGGCGGGCTGCTGGTGAGAGCGCCGTGAACGAAGTCTTTCAAATCAAGTTGCACAACGGCACAACCCGATTGACCACCGTTCACCACCGCGAAACGGTAGCGTGGCTCAACGATCATCAGGTCGATGTCGGTGTCGTGTGGAAAAGCGAAGCCATGTATGCCATTCGACAAGGGCATCCCCTGATGATGGTGTCGTTGGAGCATTTTAAAGAAAACCCTATGGGTCAATATTGGGTCGCCGGCGTGAAAGATGCTCCTCATCCCGAGGCACGAGATGCATTTTTACGTTTTCTTCCCTCAAAAATGGCATCTGAGATCTATTCCGCCTATGGATTTTCACCACTCTCGCATACCTCCTCGTCATTCGCCGGATTCTAGTCACGGGAATAGGGCCCCCTCCCAAGTCGCCGTGGAGAGGGCCCTATTTGTGTCATTCACTATTTCCCCTTAGGACTTTGAGGAAACCCACCAGTAGTTAAACTGCGGCATACCCGTGGCAGGGTTATAGTACTGCTGCACGTTGTGCACGTTGGGCAATGACACCACCAAGGTGGCCACATTGTTATTCCATAGGAACGGCAATTGCTTAGCCGTGTAAGTTTCGTATTCATCAAAGACCTTCATACTCTCAGCAGCGGTCGCATAGGGCGTATGAGTTTCTTTAATGAGGGTGTCTTCTTCTTGGCTAGAATATCCATAACCAGAAGCGGCTCCGGTGGAAAAGAGTTCTCCACCCGAAGGATACCACCCCGGGCCATCATAGAGCCAACCCGTTCCAGTGGCAATTTGCCAGGCGTTGGGAGTCTTCGGGTTACTCACAATCCCGATAAGGGTACTAAACGGTTCGCCCTTCAAAGTGACCTTAATGCCCTCTTTTGCCCAATCCAGTTGCATAAGTTCGGCCGCTTCTGTCGAGGCGGTACTCCCTGATGCATAGAGCATAGTAAACTGTAACTTCTGACTGCCCTTGGTCATGACACCATCGACCTCATGAAATCCATGACTGGTAAGCAGTTTCTTGCCAGCAGAGACGTTATACGGGTACGGGTTTTTAAATGAGGTGTCATAGAACTCGGTTTTCGGATCAGAGGGGATCGGTCCAAAGGTCGGCGGAGCGTAGCCATGATAAATGGCGGTATTAATCTCATTCTCGTCAATGCCCATTTGCATCGCTTGACGAATGTAGAGCTGATTGAAAATCGCCTGGGTTTTTCCTCCCGGATACATATTCAAATCCGTATAAAACATCCCAAACGGAAGTGCCGCGAAAATAGAGTCGCCTGCCGACGTCAATTCTCCCTTCGAACCATATTCGCTCAAATCAAGGTATCCTACATTGACCGCCCCGGTTTTTAACCCTGCGAATTCCGCCGAATTTGAACCTTGGTAGGAGAATACCAATTCCTTCACGAGCGACTTATGGCCGTCATAGCTAGGATTTGGCGTCAACACCCACTCTTGGTTGGCAACCGCCTTTTTGAGTTCAAAAGGCCCATCAACCACATTGTCAATTCCGGGGTTGGTCCCTTGCGATCCCAAGTACTTAATCTCATTGGTGATATTCTTATGAATATCCCAGGCACTCGCCGGCATCGGAATGAGTTGGATCAGCCCATTTTCAATAAACCATTGCTGGTTCGCAGGCTGATCGAGCGTAAACGTGAGTTCATAGGGATTATTTTCTACGACACTCTTCACGCCCGTGGGAATATCCCCGGTTCCGGCTCCAACAAACGGCCAAGGAGAAGGCGCATTCGCGGCCGAAGCCGCCTTGACCACGTCCCAGGTAAAGAGCACATCTTTTGCCGTCACTGGCTGTCCATTCGACCAATGCCACTTTTTGTTTAAGAAGACATGGTACACCGTTCCTGCACTATTATAGGTAATGTTACTGGCAATGGACGACTTCCAGTCAATCTGGTATTTGTTATTGAGCCATATCAGCGGCTTATAAAGCATGTTCAACATCTGCGTGTTATAAATCGAGTCAAAAGCCGACGTCGTTATCGGCAAGTACCAATTGATATCGGTTTGCGGCGGGAGTGCGAAGACAATAGTTCCACCCTTTTGCGGCGCAGACGATGTGCTGGTTGCAGCTGTGGTGGACGTCGCTCCGCAACCTGCCGCTATCAAAGCTACACTCGCCACCATCGCTGAGGCCAAAACAATCTTGGACTGCTTGTTCATAAAACCCTCCCTCATCTATTGGCGTCATTGACGCCATAGGATACTGCTCGTTGACGATCTCCCCAACCGATACAAGGTTCGCGATTGCAAGCCAAATTTCCTGCCGTTTTGCAGATATTTCGCACTCTTTTTGTCTGGGCGCGTACCCAAGTAATGGGGATACATCCATCTTGCAGGCCATAGAAAGTTTCCTAACGAGTGATTTGAGAGTCAGTCAAGTTGATTTATTTTATAAGATAAGGCTAACGATCTCTAGATACGGTAGCCTTATCGACTTATGAAATTCACAGGCACGTTCTCCACAATTCAATGGCTCACCCACATCAACCTAGTCTATCTCACGTTAGGCGTGGCACTATATCTCTTCCACGGTGTCCCGCTCTCTCATGCTCATCCCCTAGCCCGCCAGCACACGTAGATGCTAAGAGCGCTCACTGATGGTCGACGCACTGGCACTATGAGTACCGACCGGCGGTTGAACCGTTTTCTGCAAGGGCATAGTCTCGAGTCCTAAGTAACTAAGAATAATGAAGAGAATCATTAGCGTCAAAATGTGAAGCAAATAGGGCCCCGTGGCTAAGTTGCTGAGCGCTAAATTTGCGCCAGTAGCAATTTGCAGCAGTACGGAAATGAAAAACCAAAATCCGCCACGCGCTAAGTCCCGTCGTCCCTGACGATACCGTCGCAAATGAACGAGCAACGCCACTGACAAAATCGCTAGAGCCACCGCCGCCAAGCGATGAATAAAGTCGAGACCGACAAGCCCAGAAAACCCAGGAAAAACCTTCCCATTACAAAGCGGCCAGGTTGGACATGCACTACCCGCTCCACGAAACGCCACATAGGAACCCCAATAAATTGCAATATACGTAAAAACCCAAATCCCCAGTATCCAAACCCGAGTGGATCGATCTGTGTGCTCACGCCAACGAATACCTGAAGGTCGTCCTTGGGCGAGTGCCTCGATCTGAAAGATAAAGATAGTCAACAGCATCACACCCACCATGGCCAACAGCCCAAATCCCAAGTGCAACGCCAAAACCGTCGGGGGATTGACAAACAGCACGGCGATTGCGCCAAGTCCCGATTGAATCAAAATAAACGCGATCCCCACCCACGCTAACACCTTCACTTCGACAAAGCGCCGATAGCGAATCAGCGACCAGACCAAAAACACCCCAGCGATCATCGCAAATCCACCCACTAGCACCCTATGCCCGAACTCGATCAGCACATGAATATTCGTTATGGAAGGAATCACTTTCCCGTTACACAAAGGCCAATCGCTTCCGCAGCCAAGAGCAGAATTCGTCTGCGTATCAAGAAAGCCCACCATGTTGATGATAAACATACCCACTGCCGCTACCACTGCTAACACCTTCAGAAACGTGGAAGGTATCGCTGTCTTATCCACCGAGTTCATTCGCCAATTTTCCCCTACCTTCCCTGTCGATTCCTGAGAACATGGTCTCTTCGATGCATGTAGCGTATCACAGGACCTCATCCTCGGCCATGATGCAAAAGACCTAGTTGCTCCCTGCGGTTGTTCCTATCTTTTGCAGTTATGGAAAATTTCATTCGCTATGGAGAAGCATCCTAACCTCGTCTATACTACCAATCAGAAGCTTTTACCAAGGAGGTCGTTATGCCAACCATTACCGTATCTAAGCGCTTTTACACTGAAGTGGCTCTCCCTGGAATGGGGCGCAGCATCGATCTTATTGGGCAGTCCGCCACAGATGTCGCGAGTCTTCGCCAAGCATTTCAAGCTCGCGATTTATACGTGCAATTTGTGGAGGAACCCGAGACATCATATCCGGTGATTCAGTTGTGGGCGAGTCCCCATGGCGATCAAGTCACCCTATTTATTTAGTGGGCGCCGCGCACATAGGGAAAGGTTGAGTCCCTTGTCGTATCCAGTCAAAGTCCAGCAATGTATGGAACTCGCTACCCAACAACACTTTACGTCATCGTGTTTAAGCGAAGTCGGGATGGTCCTACAACTTTTGGCATCAAATCCCCAAATTCGCTCGGTTGCGGAATTAGGCACCGGGTGTGGCGTGGGAACAGCATGGCTCTCATCATGTTCCACCGCAAAAATTCATACCATCGATCACAACAAGACTCTTTATAGCGAGGTATCAAAGCTCTTTCGTGACATAACCACAGTTCATGTACACTGTGGTCCGTGGACGGATGTGCTCCGTTATGCTCCATTCGATCTCATCTTTGTAGATATCGCTCAGGCCAAAATCGAACAGGGAGAAGCGGTCATTGATTCTCTAATGGCAGGGGACATGGTTCTTCTTGACGACCTGACACCGAAAGAATTTTGGCCCCCCGAATGGATCGGCCGGGTCGACCCAGTACGGCAGTTCTGGCTAACCCATCCCCAATTACTAAGTATTGAACTGCAAACATCAAAAGAGCACAGCCTGATTGTGGCCAGAAAAAGAACCGAGATTTGACGTTAATCACTACACTACAAAGGAGAACTTTTGCCGATGACGAGAGCATTCTTAGTGCACGAGCTTCCCCATACCACAGAAGAGGTCCCCGTGCTTCGCTGGGACCTTGCATGGGCGCTTTTTCTACCGACAATCCCCCATGACATCCCCAGCGGCGATGGGAAAAAGTTGGTACCCCTAGCCCACTGGTTCTGGGACACCATTGCGCGATATGAGGGACGGCTTCGCCAAGACAACCCCGATGTATTATGGTGCGTTTTGCCGCACCTCAGCGTTCAGGGACTGGAATTCGTTCGGCGACTGCTCTCGTTTTGGGTCGATGAAATCTATGAGCTCCCCTCCAGTGACCACCTCTCGGATCAAACCGCCTGGGGAGAAAACCTCTGGTGCCCACCCACATTCAATGTATTCAGTCCCCCTGCGCCAGGCCATGCCTTCTCGCATCTCAGAGAGGTCTATGGGCCTCAGGAAGAAGCTCGCTATGCCATGCCTCTCCTCGGCATGGGCCGGGCCTTTATGCGAGTAGAAGTAATCCCGCCCCACAGTGCTACCGCGCGTCTTCATAGTCATTCAGCGGTTGATGAATACTATCTTGTGCTCTCGGGGCGCGCCACCTTAAGAATGGGTTCCCATCAAGTTGAGGTCGGGCCAGGCGATCTCATTGCTAAGCCTACCGGACCAGATTTGACCAGTCATTTAGTGACCGACTTGGGCGAATCGCTGTCGGT
>NZ_JBYCKN010000167.1:0-12676 GCF_057473405.1 Sulfobacillus sp. TH-112 | reverse complement strand
CGTGGTTGCCAGTAACTTCCACGTGTCATAAGCAGGGACGTCGACGAGCCACGGCGAATATCACCGTATCGCTATCAGAAGAAAAGAAGCACTACACACCCGATAACGATTATCGTAGAAACGATGGACCCCAAGGGTGACGATGATCACCAGGATCAATACGAGGCCGCTCCAGACACGGCGACGGAGGACGTTATGGGGCCTCACGAGAATCCCCCGTATGCGCGAGGAGGAGGGGCCAATCCCCCGGCGTCACCCCGATCATGGCATCATCAATGGTGCCGCTCTGCCCGTTAACAAACACCGTATAGGTATAGAAAAATTGGCATCGGCTGGGGCCCGGCATGCAGGCGCTGCGCTGGACTTCCCAATCGCGATGCAAGTATCCGTGAAAGACGACCCATGTCGTCGTGACGTGTTCAACCTCAATCGTGGTGTTGACGGGCTTGTGGCCGTCCCATTGGGCCCCGACGCCTTGAGCCTCCTGACGGCTCACGCGGACATGCACAGCCGTCAGATAAAAGCCCATCCCGCCACCGAGCAAGACCAAGATTAAGGCTGAGAATACGAAAACCCGTTGATGAGCCCGCATATCATCAGCCTCCGTTACCAATATCATACTATGATTCGACCTGATAAGACCACGGAAACGTCGTGGCTCCGACCCAATATGAGGCGTAGGGGAAATAGTATTGTAAGTTGACCGTGGCCGATGCATCGTAGAGCCCGGTTGGTTGGTCGTTGTTCGTATAAAGACTAAATTTGGAGTCCAATCCATTATCCGTTGATGCACTAATGTACTCTTCGGACGCGGGAGACCAATCTCCGCTTTCATCGACAGACCAATTGGTCGCATCTCCCGTTGCACTCGTAGAGGACGTCGGGAAGGTATAATTCACGCCAAATCCATCGTATTCGGCGCTGACTGTCCATGTGCCGTTGCTTCCTTGTGAATAGGGGTAGAGCGCCGTCTCATAGACCTCGCTTTGATCCGAATCGGCCGCCATGGTCACTTGGGTAATGTCAAAACCACTATCGGCATTCGTGGCATAGGAATTGGCCCACCACACACGATAATTAAACAGCGCCGTTTGGCCCTGATAAATGTCCGGGTTTCCAACAATTTGTGCATACAGCGCGGGTTCAGAGGGTTCTTCACCGCAATTCGACCAGCCCTCGCCATCAACATAAGCGTTGCTACTCGAAGGGGAACACCCGTCGCCCGGACCCACAACACCTAAATTTGTCTAGATTCTGGGGACCACTATAATCCCCACACTAAATGACCAAGCTTTCCATGTCGCGGCCCATGGACTGAAGAGTCGCTTTGGGCCCGAACACGGCGCATCCCATCGTGACGCGTACTCCGACTGGAGCGTCACCTCGGCACTGCTCCGGACGTTATATTCATGACGGCAACTGGAAAACAAGCGAGGAGGACCCCATGAGGATATTCTCACGTTGGGCATTCACTGCCATAATCTTTGCAGGTAGTCTCACCTTAACGGCTTGTGGCACCAGACACCCGCATACCGCCTCGCCCGCAGAGATTTCGGTCACCAACGCATCTTCAGTATTACCAAATGTTACTGTGCACCACACAAAGTTGACAGGGTTTTCTCCGATTCAAGTAACGGTAGCTAACCGGTCCGTGTGGCTTATCGGATTTCGCCGTCAGCACCTGGTCATCGCCAAAACGCGGTCCCGTGATGACCAGTGGACCGCCATGACAGTGCCCTCACTGACGTGGTCTCGGTTTAACTACCCGACTGGGAGCATTTACTTTACACCTCAAATGGACTTTATCTCCTCCACGAATGGATGGATAGCCTGGCGACAGCCGAAAAATCCGCAAGTGTCCATCGTGTCCACCACGAATGGGGGCAACACATGGACACAGACGACATTTCCGATTTCGGCCACGGTCAATAACGTAGCCGAAATCACCTTCGTGAATCGCCATGATGGATGGATCGTCTTGGAATCCACGGGCTTTTCCGGGCAGTCAGAAAAGTGGATCTATCAAACGACCGATGGGGGCCGCCATTGGCGGTGTATTATAGATCCTACGCAAAGGCAATTCTGGATTGGGACAGCCCAACATCTGACCTTTCAAACAGATCAAACCGGCTGGTGGCTCCTTAGCAACCCAAACGATTCGGGGACATTCTTGTACCGCACCACCAATGGCGGTAGGACGTGGAAACGCGATTCGGTTCCCCTGCTTCCCGGAAGTACGGACTCTACGGACGTCGCGGGACCAGTTTTTTCTTCCACGCATATCGCCCGCTTTCTTGTCACCGATAACACCTTGAACAGTCAAGTGGTGACTCAATATCAGACCACCACAGGAGGCCGGTCCTGGATTCCCAGACGTCTTATGCGCGTTTCCTCACGGGATACGCTCAATGGATTGGCGATGTCTACCCCCTCGACCAGTGGCGTTTTTATTAATAATCAGTTCTATACATCGATGGACACAGAGACGGGTTGGGGCACCGCTACGGATACGAATTTACCAAAATTCTTAAAGGCGTTCCCCAATGTCCAACAGCTTGTCGTTACATCCTCATCGACTTCGTGGGTCATTCTGAAAAAAGAACCGCACGGGGATACTCCCCCAATCACCGTGCTATTGGTGACCCATGACGGTGGTCGACAGTGGGTACCAAAAAATCAGTGAGAGGCGATGATTCCTCTCACTGATTTTCTCATTATGCAACGTAATATTCGGCTTCAGGAGTATTCGGGGTTCGGGTAGATAGAATGATGACACCAGCCGATTCCGGATCCCGTGGTGGGTACACTACAGGGCAAGGAAATCTTTACCATGAAAGGACTGGTGTCTCATGCCACAGTATACCCGTTATATTGGCTTCGACGTGTCGGCTGACACGATTGTCATCGCTGAAGCCCGTCCCGGGCGCGATCGCGCCCGGGATCTGGGAACGATTCCGTATCGCCTAGAGAGCGTCACTCCCTGGGTGCGCCGTCAGCCGGATGCCTCCACCCTCCTGATTTGCTATGAAGCCGGTCCGACAGGCTTTGGCTTAGCCCGCCACCTGCTCCGTTTGGGGGTCACCTGTGAGGTCATTGCTCCGGGGTTAATTCCGCATCGCGCCACGGATCATGTGAAAACGGATCGGCGCGATGCGCGGAAACTGGCAGAAGATCTGCGCGCGGGCAGCCTGACCGCTGTACATTTGCCCTCTGAGGATGAAGAAGCCTTTCGTGACTTAGTCCGGGCGCGCGAAACGACGGTCGAGGGCCGGCGCCGCCTTCGGCTTCGCATCAAGAGCGCGTTACTCCGCTGGGACATTCATCGGCCCGACAAAATGCTGGCCTGGCGCCCCCGCCATCGCCAATGAATTCGCACCCTGAAACCGACACCCGCCCCCCGTGAGATTGTGTGGGATGAAGCCTTGGCGCAACTCGATGAACTGGACACGCGGCTTACACGGTGGGATCAGGCGATCCAGACGGCGATGATCACCCATCCCTTGCACTCGCTCATGGCTGCACTCCAAGCATTACGGGGAATCGACTGGGTGACAGCGGCCACCTTAGTGGCCGAATGTGGAGACTTTAGCCAGTTCTCCCATCCTCGACAACTGATGGCCTTTACACGCGCCCGCCTATACCGCGGTGGGTCGGGAACTATGCGGATATGTTTGGGAGGTGGCTGTCTGGATGCGGGCCACACGGCGTGCCGAAGAGACGCCTGGTCTTGTGTCAAGTCCAATCCACTGAATTGGTCACTCACAAAGTTGTAATAGGTCACGCCCCGCCCCATGCCAAAGTATTTGGGATTGCTCCCCGCATGCAGGGTACGAACAGGCACCACAAAGCGCATCCCGTCGGCAGAGGCCACGTCGCCGGATCCCCAGAACTGGGCGAGCGGAAGCTGGCCATGGTAGTCGACGAGGGTGGCATTGGCGGCCGCCAACGTCTCGGCGCGGATATAGTTTTGCGCGACCCAGGTTAGCCGGTCGCGGGCGAGGGCGGGATTGGCCACGGGATCCCAGCCGATATTGCAGGCTTGCGTCAACACGACGGCACACACGCTGAGGGCCAAATCCTGAATCCGGTCAGCCCCTTCACTGACATGGGTAAACGCCTCCGCAAACCCGGTCCACCGATGGACTTCCAGGAGCAGCTCGGGTAACGTGGCGTGGGGCAACAACTCGATGATCTGTTGCCGGAACGTGCGCAACGCGGGGGAGTCCTCGAGGCGGTCGAGCGGCGTAAGCACCACACGTGGACGGATCGCAGCGGATTCGATACGGACCGCCGGATTGTCCGCCCAATGCGCGGCGGTTTGGCGATGGGCCGAATCGAGCGCCTGGGCTAACGGGGCGAGCGCCTCGGCGGGGTCGGAGGCCCAGCCTAAAGTCCTCAGCACATGCGGTTTCGCGGCGTCCCAGGCGATCCCTTGCAGTAGTTGGGCTCGGGGATCCCCATAGTGGGGACTGCCCGGATGATACAGGTCATGACGCCGGAGGGCCTCCCAGGTGGTACGATGAGTTCGCGAAGTTGCGGGTCGGCTAGCTCGGGCACTTGCCGCCCGCGGCGAGAATTTCCATAATCAGCGACGCCGCATAATGGGGCGAATCACGCTCAATATATTCAGCAGCAGCTTCGAGGTCGCTCAACGCTGCCACGGTCCAGTTTACTTGTCGCTCCATTTGGCCATCCGCCGCTCAACCTCTTCGTGGCTCAGCACCCGGCCGGCGCGCACGTCCTCCAGACCCCGCTCCACCTTCTGCTGCACGTACAGGTGATACTGGACGTCCTCCACGGTGCAGTCATCCGGCAGACGCTCAATCAATTCACGCAGCTGTTCTTTGGTACTCGCCATCGCCTAATCCCTCCTCACATACCCTCTATTTCTACTCTCAGTGTACCACGCTCCTCAGACACGGCCGAAATGCGGCTGATGCGTTCTCGCCCCCAATAATACCGTAGGGGATACCGTAGGGGTGGCAGATATTACGGAACTCCCGGGGATAAGACCACGTGCGCGCGACTGACCAGCCGATGGATGAACGTATCTTCCGCCTGAATTCCTTGATGACCGACGGCTTGGCGGATGAGATGGCCCGTGGCCGTGGATGCTTGGTACGCACTGATCCAGGATGGTGATGGGCCTGCGGCCGTGCTGCCGGTTGATTTCACAACCTTGAGGACGGATGGGTCCGATTTCACCAACTGTTGATAGGCTACCTTGGCTTGGGCGACCGTCGGATCGAGCCCTTTCTGCTTCGCGATTTGCGCCAACACCACTTGCTGAATGACCAATTGGACTGCCTGCGCCTCTAGTTGCCGGCCTGTTTTCTTTACGGCCTTGGGACCGTGCTGGTTCTTTAGCAAGGCCTCCGCTTGAACAATGGCGTCTCGATGAATGCCCACCCCATTGACCCGCGCGACAATGGCCGGCAGGGGTGTTGATCGCGTCCCCGAAGCCCCATTCGTTTGAACCGATGCGGAGCCGCATCCCGCCAGCAAGATCAAGCTGGCAAGTAACGCGCCCATTGACCACCATTTCATAACAGTCACCTCATTCGCCATTCTATTCGTTGTCTACGGTGCCTATTGTGGCCGTCTTAGTCTAGATAGTTCGACATTCAATCCCATTGGAGCATACTCGCTGTCGCCATGCAATTGGCTCGGTTTATCGGCCGGCGGGTCCTTACGGCAGATACGCCCCAGAACAGTGGTTTCTCCCCTCAGCTCAATCGTGAAACGGGTTCTGAATGGTGACAGACCCGAACTTCTGTCCATGATTCAGATCCTCGGTCCACAAAACCGATGCCCCAGCCACCTGCGCGGCTATCACAATTAAGGCGTCCCACCACGACAATTGCCAGCGTGGCATCATCGCCAATGCTTCGATGACGTCGCCCACTTGCGGGGAGATAACCCGCCATCCGGCGGAGTCGAAATCCTCAATGACCCGTGCGGATTCGTCCAGCGTCAACGGAACGGGCACGCGCCGCGTCACGACATTGACCCATTCTTGCAGCACCTGAATACTGACCGCGCCCGTGCCATCTTCGGTCAGGCGAGTCAGGAGGTCCCGTGCGACCGGGTGACGGCGCTCATCGCGACGATTGTGTGCGTACACGAGGACATTGGTATCGACAAACTCAACGGTCATAGAGGTCATCGCGTGTCCCATAGGGCCGTTCGCCTCGCAGTCCGAAGTCGTAGCCCTTGGACAAGCGTGCGATTAAACGAGCCGCCGCCGCCGAACGCTCCGGCGTCCAACGCTTTAGGGTCTCCTGAATAAAAGGCAACGCTTCATCGGGCATGCCATCGATGAGCTGCTTCAACTCTTCGCGAGTCGCCACCGGCCATCCCTCCTTGCCCATATTATAGCGGATGGACCGGTCATCACGACCCAATAAACAATAACTGTCAAAAAATTATGCTAAGTTCCTAACCGGCCCTTTAGTGCCTTAAGACCGCCGATTCCAGGGTATATCAATATGCGTTCCGTTGGTCTGCCACAGCAGCACAAATTCCTTCATGGGAATTCCGATCAATCATACAATCCGGTTTTGCCTTCCGATGATAGTCAGACTTGATCCATCATAAAATCCGGATACCCATAATTAATAGCCAAAATTTGATCAATACCACGGTGGTGGTTAGCGGTTAATGGAAGACTGGGATGATGCCGCGATCACGACGTTGTTGCGTACGAGTTTGGTAGTACGGACGATGTCTGTTCCTTCGTATGCCACGCCAATGCTGACCGAAGTGATATCCTCAGGTGCACCACCAAAGGTGCGATACAAAGCATCCAAAAATCCTACTTCGGCTAGCGTGTGAGGACGCGGGGAAGGATTTGAACGCGGATGCGGCACCGTTCGAGGAAACAGATAGATACAAGGCGGTGGCACTTGGTATGGTCCCACGGCAAGACCTTCACCTATTGCAATTTTAGGGCATCTGCGGCCAATAGTGCCGCAGATCTCATCCCAGACAACCAATCCATCAACGTGCTTGTTTCGACTTACCATTTCCGCACTTAGACGCACATGGATCCCTGACCACACGTTATGGCGAGGATCTGCCGCCGCATTCTGGCAAAGGCTCCAGATGATTAACTCGTCTGCGTTTGCAGGTCGCTCAAAAATGGTCGTGTTGTTGCCATCCAAACAGCCTTTCATTTCAATAGCAGCCTGACGACCGTCCGGCAAGTGGACTAAATAGTCATGGCGATCATGAGACTCTGTTGACACCCACTTTGTTATCGTGCCCTGAGTTTTCATATATTCTAACATCGTTTGGGCAAAAGCCCGTTCAGCAGTCATCGTGGCCGAAAACTGCCCACGAATTCGCTCAATGGCTCCGCGAAATAAGCCTGAATTATAAAATTCCTCGGCGCTTAACCCATGCGTACCTAGCTCGTGCGCGTGCATCCGCAGTTGTTCAGCATATTCCATTGCGGGGTGGTCTTCGTGGATTTCAGAAGGGGCCAGTCCGCCAGCATGTCCGACCAGCATGTACCAAGGCGTTATCGCACCCAACATTAGTGGAGCCTTCTCGACATTCTGGCAATACTATAGCGACCAATCAACCGGGGCCACACCAGATTATAACGCTGCAGCTTCCTTATCATAATGCACTGCAATAGAACTATCCGGACGGTCACAGGGGGATTGACTGCCATGACCGTCCGGAGTTTTTTGTCTGCCACAACGTCGTTCCGTGAGGCGTCGACGTCCAAACCCATCCCACCCTTGACGTCACAAGATCTGCATTCTGTCCATCCAGGCTTTTCGTCGCAAACGGCACCGTATAGGCTTGCCACGTGACGCCGCCGTTTTCTGTAATCCATACCTGATGATGAGCAAACCCCCATCCAGCGCGGGAACTGACCCATTGATTGAGTTCTAATGCCATGGGAAGACGGGGGGATTGACGCCACCCAGAAATTCCTTCTGAAGATAGCGCATAGGACATTTGCGATGACGCGCCCGTAGTAAACCATTGTTCTGGAATTACCACCCCTTGCGAAGTAGGAATTGCACCGTCTAGATACAATTGCCAAGTATTTTCCGGACTCGGATGCGGCAAAGACGCTAGACGCCAGGTGACCCCGCCGTCGGTCGTAACCCAGAGCGGGGTCACGTTGACAATGGGTAAAAATCCGACTGCGTAGCCCGTCGTTGGCGAAGCCCATGTCACGGCACTTACCGAGTAGAAGTTAAACGTCGCATCGATACGTCGCCATCCCTTTCCATCTCTTTGCAAATCCCAGAGATCAATCGTATTGTGAGCGCCCGACGTTTCGAGGATTGCTTTGGACCCAAACCACGTGAGATTAATGATCGCCTCCGAGGAGTCGAGAGACGTAAATGGCAGATGCGTCACAACCGATTTCCAATGCTTACCGCTATCGCGACTCACAAACACCATAAGCCGATGTGAATGCGCTGTCCATTGCGCAATCCAACTCTCTCTCGAACTATGCCCTGTAAGATAGCTTGTTCGGTTGAATCTAGGACGGCCCAGTCGCTCTATCGTGTCCCATGATTTCCACCCGTTACGGGTCCAATCGACCGCGCCGTGCGCTGTCAATAACCAACCCTCGCGTGGAGAGCTCATCACGACGGCATACACAGACATGGCATGCGTCCGCACAGAGGTCGTATTATCCCCCAATGTGGTCAGGACCAAAGCTACCAGTCCCGCTCCTAATCCTAGTGTCCATCGCCTAATACTCATGAGATAGACCCCCGCATGCTATCGTATCATCCGTCGTCGGTCGATATTCGTAGCCCAAGTCTCGCCGCGCCACAACGACAGTCGGCGGATGAGTATCTCCGATCGCCAGGCGAATTTGATGCACCAGGTGATAAACTTCTTGGTGGGTACCCCACAACACGCCCACTTCAAACGCGATGTTCCCGATAAATTCATAGGAGATGATTTCATTTGGATGTTGCAGAAAATAACTAAGAACACGCGCCGCGTGTTTGGGAAGAGGGAAAAAACATCCGTTGCGGTGTACGCCAATCCGTTTCTTGTCAAAATACCATTTCCGCGCTTGACCTGGTATCACATTCACATGCACATCGTGCATTGGGACTGCCTCCGTCCAACAATATAGGTATTGTCGATATCTCACTAAAAACCCTGTCGGTGATATAACGTTTTCGTGCTTTTTATGGTTACGCAATGGTCCGCGGCTCCGATCCCCACTCAAATCTCTGGGTCAATGATGATATCAATTCGCTGCTGGAGTTGGCCAACGACTTGCCCATAGACAGGCAACAAAAAAAGGCCGGGGATCCTCAGCCTCTAGTTTGATTGTACTCGTTGTGTTAATGCGTGTCCGGTGAGGGTTATCCGCCTCGTTCCACCACCCATCCCTTCGGGTTCGCCCAGGCCGCTAAGGCCGACAAATCTTGATCCATCTCTAACGGCACGCGTACATGGGGCGATCGGTCTTGACCGGGAAGTCTCATCCAGGGCCACCGCACATCCTGCACCAACCGCTCTAATTCCGCCACCAGTCGCACCATATCCTCATCGGGACCCGTCGCTAACTGCCCGACGGATTCCGCCGTGTCATCGACCCAAGACACGAGGGCCATCCATTCGTCATCATACGCCTCGTCGACGGGCACGATCCGAATGATCGGTATGAGATCACGCATCAGCGGATCCCTCGCTTTGGTTGCTCTCCAGTGGTTGATGATTACGACACATCGCGCCGGCCCTTGGCCTGTTTGACGGCGTGATGTAGCTGCTCGAGCGTCGTCACCTCAGGATGATTTTTCAACCATTGACCCCATTTGGCGTAATCTTCGCGGACGAGCACATCGCGGACTTTTTTACTCGACGCGTCAACCTGGTCGCAAATCGGCAGGATGAGGCGATCCCGCAATTTGCGGCCGAGAAGATCGTGAAAGGTCGTCACCGCTTTTTCCGGGCCGATGTGCCGCGTGAGGAGCCAGCGCATCGTATAGGCAATTTCGCTATCGGTGGCACCTGAGGCGTGTTGCCATTGTCGTATCGTCTCTTGAGGAATGTTGGTGAGCTCCGTAAAGTGTTCCCACAGATAGTCATTCAATTCCGATTCAGGGATTTTCACGGATTTTTTCGTCGAGCGTATCTCGGGTTGTGCACGGTCGATCGCCGATGAAGGCACTCGCTCAGGTTCTTCAAGATCCACATCCGCGACAAAGACGTCGTCGTCGCCGGCGTCTGCCATCCCCGTTTCTGCCGACGACTCGGTCGGGTCCATTTTGTGCCAGGATACGTTGTGGGCCTCTCCTTGCGTCATCCAGACCGCTTCATCGAGAGTGATGGAGGGGTCATACCATACGCCTAATTGGTCGGGTGTGACCCAGGCCAACACCGCTTTGGGGCCGAGCAATGCTCGGGCCACGTGGACGGCTCGACGCCGTACCGCCGGTGCCCACTCCGGATTCATCGCCGCCAGCCCCTCAATTTCCCAGATGTCGCCCCGCCCCGACTCGTGTTGCACGCGTTCCCACGCGGCGGTCAAGCCCGCTCCAGAAGCGGTATCCCACCACGACGCGGGCTCTTGGTTGCCCATCATCCAGGTCAGCCAGCGTGGCGGCGCTATGGCACTATCGGTTTCCTCCGTGTCAGCCTCTTCGTTCCAATCCATCTCCGTCGTGTCGACTCCGGTGTCAAGTGCCGCCTCTTCATCCATCGGGACTTGCAGCTTCGACCAGGCCTCCGTGTGTGACAGATCCTCCGCCGACGGGATGGCGTCCGCAGTGGCCATCGACGGGCGACGCGATGGTAGGGACAATTGAGGTTGACGCGCCAAATGGGTTTGTTTCACCGACTCATCGTAAATCGATTCCCACGGGATGGTTTCGGCAAGAAAGGCTTGTTGCGGCGAGCCATCCACCCACCAACGACAGACCACATGATGTTTCGGCAAACGCATAAAAAGTGGACATCAGCTATCACCTCAAAAAAACACAGGCCTTGCCGGCGGCAGGGGAAGCACGACAGAAACTCAGCGTGAAACTCTTTGATCGTGTCGACCCAGGGGAGAACCGGGTCAGTCTTTCTTCGATACCCAAATCCCGCAAGTCACCGAGAAAGCTGGCTGTCCTTGAACGAAGGTGTCTAGCCGGTGAAATCAACGACATCAATTCCTGCAATAGACATACCGCATGGCCCCGGCCACCACCTCTTCTATACGAAGGCCCCCGTCAAGAGAATGCCTGGTATTTCTCTAGCGCCCGCTAGGGGTGTTCAGGAATGGAGATAGTCTGTCCAGAGACTACACGGATCCGGGCGATGCTCGTCTGAAATTCTTCGCGGCCGACACTCGGAGGAAACGGCCATGTGGGATTATTCCATTGGGTTTCCCAATAGACATATCGATGACGCCCGATAAGAGTCGGCTGGAGTGGGGGAGAAAATCCTTGATATTGAATGGTCATCGGGGTCCCATCAACCATCCCATCTAGGGCGATCGCTTGAATCGTGGGGGGATGAGACCCGGTATACGTGATCACCCAACTACCGGCTAGCGCACTCTGCGCGACAGATTGCACCGGTTCAAGTGACGCCACCACGAGGCTGTGAAATCCCTCGTTGACCCCGTGGTATTGAATCGCATGGGGATACGCCCGGGCGGGAGGAATTTGTTGTAATTTTTCCATGGCCTGGTGGACGGCCGCCCTATGGACATAATACGACCGGCTAAAGACGGCCATAACGATGACGGCCATCGCGATGATGGCAAAAAGCAGACGCCGTTTCATTTTTTGTCCTGACGCCTCCTTCACTTTATCGACAACGATACCCGTTCGCCGCGACACATCATGGATCACGCCTTTTCATACCCATTATAGTCGGTCATACCCTTGATCATTATGTCTGTTGATCGGACTCGTATCATGCTTACCTTATCGAACTCAAACTTTACGCGCAACTCCCTTGAGGCGGCGCGTCTTCGCGTTATTGAGACGACTCAACACGCTATTGATGTTCATCACCTTGACATCACTGGGATAAGAGACGGTCGCGCATGCCGCCTCTTATCCTCAAACCCACACTCCAAATACTCAGCTCCACATCAATGTGTCGTACGTCGGATCCTTTACGATCGATATGCCTCGTTATCTACGTTGGGGCGCTATTGGGACTCCAATTTAAAGGGCCGAGATACCATGTGTGTTCTTCGGATGTTCCTGATACGGTCATAGCAGCCGTATCGTACCCGATCGTAAACGACGGGGTAATTCCCGTCCACGTTTGCGTATAATATCCATCTAGGTCGCCTGCGTTCAAGTCGTTGGGACTGAAATCAGGATTGCTTACGGTGACACCCCCATCAACTTGGTCCAGGGCATACTCGACCGTGTTTTTATATTGCGATTGCGGTACGGATACTTCATATTGGTTAGAGCTCGCTGTCACCAATTGCGTAGGAAAGTCTTCTGTTTCCCTCGAATTGTCGACGTTGACGCCGATAGCACTGCACGGTGCCGTATTTTCTCGGGACGCTTCATCAGGCCACCATGTTAAAAAAACAAAGGCCCTGCCGGCGGCAGGGCGGACTCTATTATCGCTTTCCTATCTACACGTTGATCTATCTTGCTTAGTATGGTACCGTTTTGTGCATGGATACTATCAATACGGCCTCTCAGTTAGGACAATTACGACGCGG
>NZ_JBYCKN010000166.1:0-6507 GCF_057473405.1 Sulfobacillus sp. TH-112 | reverse complement strand
TTAATGGTCCCGAACCGAGCATTCTCGTTGTGGACAGCCAGTCCGATGAAATCGACAAAGTCGGCGCATGGTTGGCTGAAAGGGTATACAAAGATGGTGTCAAGCCGAACGAGATCGGTATCTTTGTTCGGTCCAAAGAGGAAATGCCTCGGGCCTTGGCTGCGTCTAAACGGGCGGATTTGCCGACGCGCATCTTGGATGACGGGCTAGATAATACGGCGGCACATGCGTCACTTGGTACCATGCATCTGGCTAAGGGCTTGGAATTCCGTGCGGTGGTGGTTATGGCTTGTGACGACGACGTGATTCCCTTGCAGGCTCGCATCGAGGCTGTGGTGGATGAAGCGGATTTGGAAGAGGTTCATGCTACAGAACGCCATCTGCTATATGTGGCTTGTACCCGTGCCCGGGATTATCTGCTGGTTACTGGGGTTGACCCTGCGTCAGAGTTTCTGGAAGACCTGAGATTTCGAGGAGATAGGGCAGAGTAATCAGGTGCGTGCGTATAAAGTGTGTGTTGCTCAGTACGGCCTTGTACATGGTGCGGCGTTCAGTCGTTAGTCCTTCAACCAATCGGCATAGGTGGTCAGATCGAATGGCGCTCGGGCCTTCTCGTAAGCTTTTATTCCGAGCCATTCCAACAATGCAGCCATCTTGGGATGACCGACCTGAAGACCGAGCGCCATGCCCGGAATACGTGGGATTTGTTGTCTCGTTTCCTGAGTCCAAAGAGCACACAATGTCTCAGGCGGCTCACTGCTCCCTATCACCTCATAGGCCTTCCCCTGCGATTCGCCCGGATTTGCAAACGCCCAAGCTACCATTCGGCCGACATCTTGGAGAGTCGTGAGAGGAATGCAACTATCCTTTGGCATTACGGCGCGCAGGGTGGCTAGAAACAGTCGACCAACCAATGGCCGATGGCCATCGAGGAGTTGTTGAATCGGTCGAGCAAAGGGTAAGCTTGCACCTAGAAAGTCGTCCATAAAAAGGCCGGGACGCAAGATGGTAAAGGGAAGTCTTGAATTTCCCAATTCCTCTTCGATGATGGCTTTGCCATCGATGGCCGCAACATTCTGGCGCTTTTCCGCGCCAAGGCCTGAACTGTAGACAATGTGGGGGCGGTTCCCGGCATTGACTGCCGCTTGGATCACGTTGGACCCCAGTCGGACTTCCTCTTTCAGGCCCAGATCCCAGAAATTCTGGACGCTGAAGACTCCGGTGACCTCTTTAATGGACTTGGTCAGAGCGGAGACATCGGTCATATCCCCGGTGACAAGGTGGGCTCCCTGGCTTTTCAGCGCCTGCGCCTTGGGGCTTGCTGCATTGCGTGTTAAGGCATGCACTGTCCACCCATCGTTGAGAAGTGCCCGGGCAACGTGTCCGCCTTGATTTCCTGTGGCACCGATGACCAGAATGGGACCTGTTTGGGTGGTCACAACGCCTGTTCCATAGCACGGTGAGGCCGATGCCACTGATGCCAGAGAAGGAGACCGACGAGTCCCGTGACTTGAATGATGACATAGGACAGCGGCGCATTATGGGTTGGTAAGGGTAAGAGGACGATTTGGCTTGCAACGTGTGCTAATCCCAGAATGCCGGCGGCCAGTTGGCGCATGGGGATAGGCGTGACTGGTCCGATGATAAGGGCGATCCAGACCCAGAGACTGAGATTGGTACCGTCGGACAAAATCGAGACCAACAAGACGGCTAACGAGAGAATAATCCACAGCACGATGCGCAGCGTCTTGGAATCATGCCGGCTAAAGGTGAGATAGAGGGTGATGAGCCCGGCGACCACCCAGGGAAGAAAGAAGGGAGAGGGAACCGGGCCATGGACCAAGCGAAAGACATTGGCCACGTCGATAAGAAGGCTAATAAAGAGGACCCCAAAGATCCATTTGGGTTTTCGCGTGCTATCCATGGACAATTTGCCACCATCCTCCCAAGAGATATTTATCCGCTCCCGATGCCCACGTGTTCACGTAGCCGGTGACGCGGCCATTCCCATGTGCCGTGACTTCATTCACATGCCAATAGATTTTGGTGTTGGCGAAAGCGGGCGCATCTTCCACGGCGTAAGTCCATCCTGAGGCGTTTCCGCCGGTTTCTCCATGGCCTTGGTGATTACTGATGAAGTAGTCGCCATCGGGAAAGGGATGCTTCACCGCGTCCCAAGTATGATAGGTCGTCACTTGCCTGCCATTATACGAGAAGCTGATGAAATTCCAGACAATCCCGACCGTAATTCCCAAAAAATCATTCCATCCGGTTTCAGTGTATGCACCGGATACACTGGGGTAGCCGCCGGGAGGATCGGCAACACGATAGGCGGGTCTTAGCATGGGAGATGCCGAAACTTTGGCCATGCTCGTTGTCGATGGGATGCCAATCTTCACTAACGCTGTGTCCTGCCGGGTGTTCTCGGCCATTTCCCGAATGGCAATAGTCTGACCGGGACTCACCGTAATGGAGATGGGCGGTCGATTCAGTGGAATTTGATAATACTGGGCGTCTTGCATATCAAAGTGGACGGATTGGGGAGACGAGGCTATCTCAGTAGTTCTCGCGTAGAAGCGGGGGCTCGGTATCCAGCGAGAAGCACCTGTCAGTTGCCACGGCACCGATGGGGTGGTCGCGGCATGGACTGGGCACGGGACCATCGCCGCCGCCAAGGCGGTCATCGTCGCCCACAGAGTCTGGTGTTTCATGGCCTATCCTCCCATCGCTGTTGTCGCTCCCCCGGTCTTACTGTCTATTGTGTTCGTCCTCCCGCTTTGGAGATAGGGAGAGATGAGGGTGTATACCGGGGTATTTTTCCGGTTTAAGGCAACTCTTCGCGGGAGGACACGCCGAATTTACGATAGATATGGCGGGTGTGCGTTTTTACCGTGCCATATTCGATGGTACACAGTTGCGCGATCTCCGTGAGTTTCTTCCCGGCCTTGAGATATTCATAGATTTCGCGTTCTCGCTCAGTCAATCTGTCCGCCGTGTCGAGTTCGGTGGGTTCCGTCGTCACGGGCTGGGGGATGGTACGATTGGATTCGCGCGAATTTGAGACGAGGCTAATGGAAACGGGCACGAGCCCGATGATGAGTAGCACCAGGGCCCAAAAGACTAAAAGCCCCGGGGAGAACGCGGCATGCCCTACGGCTTTTTGATAGAACCAGGTGCCTAGTAACAGCAGTTCGGTGGCGAGCGTGCCAAAGAGGCCGCCGATCCAATTCCAATAGGCCCAACCCTCGAAGGCTAAAAGGGGGAGGAGGACCGGAGAATCGGTATTCGTCGGAAAAGCGAATTGTAATAGCACGAGTGCCGCGAGAAGGGTATCGAGACCCATGGCAATAAGGCTTAAGAGCGTACCATAGGTGACAAAATCGACGAAACGCCAAGTCAGCCAGAGGACGACGTCATAGACAACCACGAAAGCCACCAAGGGCCATCCGATAGGCAATGGAACATGGTAGTGAGGTGCTTCGAGGACGATCCACGCAATCAGGAGGGCCAGAGCGAAGCGGTAGACAATAAAGAGACCAAAAATGCGTCGAGATGGCGCGTCGGGCATCTGTTATTCCCCCCTTGTCGGCCGCAAAGACATGGTCGGTTAGTGTGCTGCGCGGATTTGCCCTTGCTCTCGCAAGGCATCGTAATAGTGGGCGAGCGCGGCCGCCACGATTTCACTTTTTTGACGGCCCGTTTCGCGCCAGAGATGATCCAGTTGTGCCCGACAGGTGGGTGTCACATAGAGGGATATGCGTGCCGTTTTCTCTTCCTTCGACATGATCCACATCCTCCCTTGGAATATTTGCCCAAAAGTATAGCACAAAAAACGCGCGCGCAGGGAGGGAGAGACGGGCGTATACCGGAGGATATGAGGGGATAGCTCGAGGAATCTCCCTGTTCACGCAAGGGAAAGCCGTTTAGGGTAAGGGCAAGAGACCCGGTGGACACCACGAGCACGTGAACAGACAGATAGAAACGCTGGGTACTCGAGAGGGAATCATTAAAGGTTGAGAGGTTGGCCCTGCCGATTGTTCAACCGTTGGTAGGATCAACGAAGAGAGGCCGGTATTAACGGGGCGGAGTCAGACCACAGAGCCAATCCAAAGATACCTCCAACGCGTCGGCAAGGCGCACCGCTACCGTCAGCGACGGGACCGTGGCACCGGATTCGTATTCAACTAATGTGCTGCGTCCGATGGTAAGCTGATTCGCCAAAGCACTCTGTGACAGATGATGGGTTAAGCGAGCCTGCTTTAATCGTTCGCCGAAGGCCTGAGGAAATGGCAAAGACACCGTTGACATGTCGCTCATACCGACATTATAATAAATCTGGATGTGTCGCCCATACCGACATCTCCCTTAGGAAAGGAGGAACGTCCGTGAATCGCATCCGCCAGTTGCGTCGAGAACGCGGCATGACTCAACGGGACTTAGCTCAGGTCGCGGGATGCGGACGATCGTTCCTTTCGGAAATTGAAACCGGGAAAGCCAATCCCACCCAGTCCATGCTGCAATTGATTGCCACAGCGCTACATGTACCCTTGACAGAGGTGGTGGGAGGAGAAATCCCAGGTGAGCATGACCAAAACGGATCCTAAAGCCCACAAAAGCTACTGGGTTCATCTGGCCGAGTCCACGGTTCGATTGGATTATAGCATAGGAGGCTCATATCAGAGTTCACCGATTGTTATCGTAAGCACGCGACCAACTAGCGGTATAGAGTGGTAGTTTGCGGAAGTTCGCCGCGCGGCGGATGAACGTAGGCGGAAAGGAGACCCGTATGCCCTATCTTTGTGAGCCCGATGGCCAGGTGGCGCGCGTATCACCCAGCATCATTCGTCGAAAGCTCAAGAAAGGGTGGATTCGCGCGACGGATTGGCCGGACTATTATCTGCGAGCGGGAACGCCCTCCGAAGAGGCGGACGCTTTAGCGGTGGCCCATGCGTTTCGAAGAGAACAGGAGCGCCACCGGCAATCCTGTCAGGAAGCTCATGCGCGCTATAATGCCCGATTGGATGTCGTGGAAGCCCGAAGGATGGCAGCAAATGGGGCAGCGCAGAAAGCCCTGGCCCGCCGTATCCGGCAGCACGAACGGGAACTTCTCCGATCGCGTGGACATTCGCGAGAGGTCCCCTTAGTGGCGCTCGCATTACCCCGTGGAGCGAAATGTCCGCGATTGGTGGCGCATGGTCGTGGTTCGGCCATTGTGGGGGCTTTTCACGATCCGTTATGCAGGGATCAGTAATCGGTTAGGACAGCTATTTATCCCTTAGGCCCGCCCGGTGCGGGCTTTATTTATGGCGTAACCACGTGGTGAGAAAAGGAGGGAGGCAGCATGGCGATGGTGATGCCCTATCGACAGTCCGAGGTGGAATCGGCGCTGCAACAGATCTTTACGGAGTGGCAGGACCACCTCATCACCGTACAATGGGTGGAATCGTTGGAATGGAGTGCTGAAAGCCGACGCGAGGCCCATGTGGGCGGGGTGTACCCGCATGGAGTGCAGTTATTGCTGGCCGGGGAGTGTGGCGCAGGCCCCATTCCCTATTGGCTGAGTTGGATTGAACTCGGGTTGAATCCCTACCTCATCGAGACGCAGGAATTACAGGCGGCCGTGACCGCAGTGATGTCGGGACCGTCTGACTCGCCATGGATTGACGCCTTGGCGGGTCTGCGGTGGTAAAGCAAACGAGAGGTGAGGATGCGTCGGTAGGAAAGTGCGGACAACGAGAGGAGATATGAGAGATGGCGATGTCGATAGAAACCGCCCGCACGAGCGGGCGTGAATTATTTCGTCCGGTGGAAGTGGCACAGATGAGTGGATTAAGCCGTGCCTTTGTGTATCGTTTGATTGAGCGAGGAGCGTTAAAGAGTGTGCGTATCGGCAGTGCCGTGCGTATTTCCGCTGACGAGGTGACGCGACTGGTGACGGAAGGCATTCCGGTCAAGGACTGACGCTGCATGATGACGGTGTTGTGTCGGAAGGAGGGAGATCGTGTCCGAGGCGCCGTTTACCGTTGAGGTCAATCAGAGCTTTAATCCCATCGATAAGGCCTGGAGTCCACAAATCTTCATCAAGCTCTATACGGCGGCCCTCGACACCGGTTTTCTGGCGGCCATGTCCGACCGGGATTGGAAGACGCTGTGTGTCATTGCCTTGCACATGGATGCCGAGGGTCATTGCTACCCCTCCCTGCCCACCATCGCTCGGGCCTTGGGGGTCAACAAGAGCACCGCAAGCAATCGGATTCAAGCCCTTTTGCAATTTCGGTGGCAAAACCAACCCATCATTGCCGCAACGCGCGAGCGGCGTACGAACGGCACCTTAGGCCGTCAGGTGTATACGATCTTGCCGTTGACGCCGCTATCCTTTGGCAGCCGACCGGGAGACCCTGGGCGCGATCCAACCAGTTCGCGAAATCCCGAACTGGTCACCAGTTCGCGGTTTACCAAACTGGATTCCTCCAAACTGGGAAACCCCGAACGCAAAAGAAACAAGAT
>NZ_JBYCKN010000165.1:0-11225 GCF_057473405.1 Sulfobacillus sp. TH-112 | reverse complement strand
TCACGAGAGTCATGACACACGCCTGACCGATACCGGATCCTCCTCCAGATACGACAGCAACTTTTTGGGCACTCATTTGAATACCTCCTACACTGTTTAGTGCCTTTCAATTCGCAAACAATGGGGTAATAAGTTATTAGCTTCCATAATAGACATGTACAAATTGAAACTTCCCGTCCTTGATGGAGACTAGATTGGCTCCTTGCGATATGGTGATGGCTCTGTATTCATCCATAAATGTCGCACGCCATTCGAACGCACCTCGTTGCCCCATTTCAACCCCCTGCAATATCTCTACCGTAAGTGACTTGAACCGTGCGATGCTGGCACTGTAGAATCGGCTGATCTCCGAGTGTCCTATCAACCTTCCCATGTCAGGCACAACCAGTTCCCCATCGGAATGGTAAAATTCCAGGATCGCACTCAAATTACGACTTTCTTCGGCCTGCCAATAGCGCTCTGCGACGTCTTGAACCTTCCCCATCAGACCACTCCCTAGATTTAAGGACTAGGTTCCAACGCAAGTCCATCAAGACATGGGCTTGCGCCGGAATAGTCGCTGTCAAAATTACGACTTGTAGTTCAAAAGGTACTGTTGAATAGCGGAAACAGAAGTCGGGGTGTTGTAGTTCTTATAGGTCACAATGTGATACGGTAACGCTTCAAACGCAGGAAGAGATTTCCCTGCCCACACCGCACGAAGCGCTTTGACCGACCATTCTCCTTCAAGCACAGGACTCTGAAGCGCAGACGCCTTAATAACCCCACTTTTGATGTAATTGATTTCTCCTAAATCCGCGTCAAATCCTACCACACAGACTTTGTTCTGAAGGTGCAATCGAGCTACCGCTTCAGCTGCGCCCAATGCAGACCGATCATTTGCCCCAAACAATACATTAATGTTGGGGTCCCTCTCTAACATGGTTGTGGCCTCTTGCAGAGCCGTTTCTACCACAGAGTTGCTGATTTGAATTCCTTCGTATTTAATCCCGGGAAAGTTCGACATTCCTTGTTGAAATCCGTTCCGACGGTCGATCCCAGACGTGGTAGATAAATTGTAGTCAATAATCGCGTACTCGCCGTGACCGTGAACAAAATCCCCCGCCCATTTGGCAATGGATTTCGCTGCTGCCACATCATTCACTGCGACAAAGGTCTTGGCTCCACTATTCAAATCGGAGTCTGCCGCTATCACAGGGATGCCCGCTTTTTCAGCTTCTTTCGCCGGAGCCACCAAGGCGGTTGGACTATAAGGAACCAATACGATACCGTTCACCTTATTGGACACCGCTTCTCGCACCAGATTAATCTCCGTACCCACATCGGCTGAAACAGAGGGGGCTTGAAATACTGTTTTGTATCCATATTTCTTAGCTTCACGCTGTACCCCAGCGTAAACGTCTAGGAAATACGGAGTGGAATTAGATGTAGGAATGAACTCTATGGTTTTAGGACCGGTAGTTGTCGTCTTTGCAGCAGCAGTGGACGTGCCACAACCCGCTGCTAAAATGCCCACTGTTGATGCCATAAGGACCACAGTCCCAGCCTTTTTGATTAGTCTGGAGTGCTTTGCGCCATTCTTAACTCCTGTCACATCAGTCATCTCCTCGATAGATAATAGGTAAATCATCGGGATATTTTGAAATTTCCACGAATGTAAGCCCGACAAGTTGCGGAATAGACGTCAAATAGCAGTCCGCTTTCTAAAGGAATCGATAAAGACCGCGCCAATCACGACTATGCCTAAAATTAACGTTTGGGCGTAGCTAGATACCCCTAACAATTGCGTGCCGTTACTTAGTACACTGAGAAGGAGCGCCCCTAACGTGGCTGCCCATACGGAGCCTTGACCGCCAAAGAGACTTCCGCCGCCTATCACAACAGCAGCGATGGCGTCAAGTTCAAAATTTGCTCCGGCCGTAGGGAGGGCAGTGCTCACGTAGGCCGTCAGCATCAAGCCTCCGAGTGCAGATAAAATCCCGGAGAGCAGATAGACCCACACAACAGTTCTTTTAACGGGAAGTCCGGACAGATGCGCGGCCGTTTGATTACTCCCAATCGCATACACACCGCGTCCAAAACGAGTCTTCCCTAGCAGAATTTGGCCCAACACGGCCATTACCACGGTAAGAATGATGATATAGGGAAAAACCCCAAGGATCGTTCCTGTCCCGAAGTTGGCTATGGCTGCAGGAATGTTGTAAATCGGTTCTCCACCAGTAAATAAAAGAGCAATTCCAGAGCCAATGCTTAAACTCCCCAAGGTGACGATGAAAGCAGGCACTTTAGTATAGGCGATCAAGATTCCGTTAAAGAGCCCCACGCCAACCCCAATAAGCAGCATAACGATGACTCCGACAACCACATCGCCATGGGCCATCATTGCCGCCCCCACGACTCCGGAAAGCGCAACAATTGATCCCTGGGACAGGTCAATCCCTGCGGTGATAATTACGAACGCTTGACCTACGCTCAAGAGCGCAATGACGGCGACCGAATCAAAAATCGTCGCGACATTCGTTTGGCTCAGAAAGTTGGGTGTCACGATGGCAAACACAATCACCAGAACCACTAAGGCCGCCATGACTAACGACGTATTTAAGACTTTGCCCACAGTTTGAAACCATAGAACACGTTCTTGCGGCGTTGCTGAGGGCTGACTAGAATCCAATTCAACATTACGCTTCATAGGGTGCTCCCTCCAGTTAATGGATGGACGTTGGGCTCGTCCATCGCTCCCGTCATGGTCAAGCGAAGCAGTTTCTCATCGTCAAGCTCTGATCTCCAATACGGGCCAATCAACTTGCCTTTGTACATAACCGCGATTCTATCAGCAATACCAAGAAGTTCATCATTATAGGAGGACACGAATACAATCGCATGGTGATTGTCGGCTAATGACAAAATATGTTGGTATACATCGTGCTTAGCGCCCACATCGATTCCTTTGGTAGGATTGTTCAATATGAGACATGGTACGTCCCGCAGCAGCCATCTTCCAATGACCACCTTTTGTTGATTCCCTCCCGATAGATTGCCAATAGTGACTTTGGTAGATCGCGGGCGTACTCCGAGCCGCTCGACCATATGGTCGGCTTGTCGTTGCTCCTCTTTATTTCGCATGAAAAATCCACGTGACAATAACGGGCTATGAGGAGCGGCTACGAGAGGTAACGTCCCATTAGTGGCCACAGAAAGGCCCAACATGAGTGCCTGCGCGCGGCGATCTTCTGGAACATATCCAATACCGGCTTTTAGGGCATCCGCGGGATTGCGAACCTGAACCCTCTTACCCCGCATGGACATCGACCCCGAACTAATGGGCCTCCATCCAGACATTACATCAGCCAATGCATTCGCTCCGGATCCCACAGCGCCCGCGATGCCCAGCACTTCACCCTCGAATACATCTAGATCAACCGGTTCAAGTCTCCCGTCGTCGATTTGCTTTAAGGAAAGAAGCACCTCGTTAGAGGGTTTCCCGTGACGGTTCGGAAAGAACTCTTCCAACGTACGCCCCAGCATTGCCGCCAAGACATCGCGTTGACTGGTTTCGCGAATGGGACGGCTGAATACCAACTCACCATCTCGGAGCACAGTGACCATATCAGCCAACTCAAACACTTCATCCAAATGGTGAGACACAAATACCATGGTGTATCCGGCAGTGCGCAGCTGTTTAATCGCACTTAAAAGAGACGTCGACTCTTGACGTGTCAAGGACGCTGTCGGTTCATCAAATAAAATGACACTCGGAGACTTGTACAGGCACTTTAAAATTTCAATCATTTGTTGTTCCGCAATGGGTAACTCGCCCACTAGCCTTTCCAAGTCCATCCTAGGAAAACGAACCCGCGACAGCAGGTCTTGTACGCGCTGACGCAATTCCCTTGCTTTGACAAAGCCATAGTCGTGGGGTTCGTGTCCAATTGCAATGTTACTGAACCCGGACAAGTGAGGAAAAAGGCTCAACTCTTGGAATACGACGCCAATCCCGTGACGCATCCCATCACGCACACTACCGAGAGAAATTGGGTTTCCATTCAATGTCACGGTTCCTTCCGTAGGCACTTGAACCCCCGCCAATACTTTCAACAACGTGGATTTCCCGGATCCATTTTCTCCGGCAAGCGCATGGATGGTCCCAGGAGCTATTTGTAAGTTAATGTCCTTTAGAGCCATCGTTGGTCCAAATCGCATACTCACATCCTGTACGCCAATCATCAGCGGGCACTCCTTTCAGTCCCTCCCGATACTACCCTGAGGTTCCGACATGACTCGCGTTCGACAAGAGACACGTCGAGCATAATTTTTTTAGGATTTTCGGAAGGGCTGGCTTCCAACTGGGTCAATAACATCCTGGCCGCAATCGATCCTTGACGGACCGCATCCCGCGTCACGCATGTGAACGGCGGATCAAGCAACTCACCCAATTGCAGATCGTCAAACCCAATAACCGAGACCTTTTCTGGAACACTTAACCGCAAAGCGTTGAGGGCCTTTAGTGCACCCACACTCATCAAGTTGCTCGACGAAAACACTGCGGTGGGGGGATCAGGCAACGAGGCCAGTTCTAACATGGCCTGATATCCTCCCGACTCTCGAAACTCTCCATCTTTGCAGTACTCTGGCCGCAGTTCAATCCCGGACTCTTCTAACACGTCACAAAACCCTTGATACCGCTGTAATCCCGGGGTTGTAGTGAGAGCACCTCGAATTGTCGCAATTTTGGTGTGACCAAGGCCTACCAAATACTCCGCAGCCAAGCGAGCTCCCTTGATGTTGTCAGTGAGCACACAATCAAAATTTTGCCCTGGTATTTCGCGGTCCACCAACACGAGTGGGATCCCTAAATCGCGATAAAGTGCCACATCTTCAAGGCTGTAGTTCCCTTCTGTCGCTGGGGTGAGAATGACGCCATCTACTCGTTTAACAACATCTTGCAATACCCGATGCTCACTCTTACTACTTTCATCCGTGTTAAGCAAATAGATCTGATACGGCCCCTCGCGACAGATATTTTCAGCCCCTTTTACGACCGCCGCAAAAAACGGGTTGGTAATATCCGGGACAACTACAGCGATCGCGTAATGTACGCCAGACCTCAAGCTCTGCGCCACCGAACTAGGATGATAATCCAGTTCGTCAACCGCTTTCTTAATTACTTCGCCCGAGCGAACCGGAAGCCCCCGAAGGTATCGAGATACCGTTGCGGTCGAAACCCCGGCTCGGCGAGCCACATCGTTAATGTTAGCCAACGTTGGAGTCTCCTCTGAAATCGATTACAGTAATCGTTCTTAGTTTATGATTTATTCCTTTTCCCTGTCAATACACAATCAACCATTTCATTGTAAATATTCTTATTTTTTGGTATGAAGATCTGCTCATCACACACGCCGCCAGGGGAGTTCATAGCGAACGACTATTCCTCTACATCGTCAAATAGCCAAAAAGTAGACTCGCCAAAGAGTGCTGCTCTATCCACGCTTGCCACAAGGTTCTATTTATTCCCTACGCTGACCGTCGCCTTATCGACGACACCTCCCCAAGGTCATTACGCAAACGCCACTCGTCCATCTCCTGGTCACCCTTCCTTTAAGGAAGCGGCCTCGTGGCCACAGACACTCCTCATGCCAGACCCTAACCGTTTGCTTTGGCAATGCCATAACTGTTCGATTCGCGCAGGCTACAGTACCTAAATGGTGCGACGCGGCCGATTATCATAGGGGCATACCTCTTCAAAAGAGTTTAATATCTTTTGAACACATTGCGCAGCCCAGAGTGCGATCGCCGTAGCGGTCGCATCGCATTGGCGGCAACTGGTAACCACCTCAGAACTGACGACATCTGGAGGAGCCAAACCGAAGGTAACGTGATTTGGCCAAAACAAACCCATTCAGACGGGCAAGGGGATCTTGAACATGGATCCGTCTCGGCTGTACTTGATTTTGTCATCCCGTCGACTCACTTTCGAGTTATCGGATACACAGCGGATTAGGAATAGCATAAAGCCGAGGTCAGTACACCCGGAGAGGCTTGCGCCCCTTGGTGTATCCGCGACAATAGGGGGGAATAATGAGCACGGACTCGGCTAAACCCAAGACAAATGAGATCATCATAGCCCGACAGACATGTTCTCCTGTGAGATGCTGATTCGTGCCGTTATTATGTCGAATAGCTCACGGCCCGCTGTAAGGTTCTGCTAGATTGTCAAACAACGGACCGTTCAATAACCAAGACCAGTACCAAGGTGCAGAAGCATCCCCAGTAGACTCGTCCAACATTTCAAGAAGCGTCGAATAGTTGTCCGACATTTTCGTGAGCAGCTCATCGATTTCTTCTTGTTCGCCGCGACTCTTTACGAGGATCTCATTCACAACGTCTCGTAGGTAAGAGTTTAAGTGCCTGATTAACGGAGCAACAGCCGTGGCTTCAGCAGCATGAACGAGGTTGTTCCGTGCCCGGTATAAGCGTTGGAGATGCCACGCCAACCGACTATTATGTTTGCGTAGCAATTCGCTGATTGTCGCATCCGTAGCAAATGCGTTCTTAAGCCAAGACGCCCTCGATGTTAACAAGGTATGCCCTGAGATCAAAGATAACAACTCTCGAAATTCCGCTGGCTCCCGAAATAGCTGGATCATATTGGTGATAGAAAGCGCGTCAGGATTTTCGGTTGTAATTCTATGGCCTTTGTACACCGGTTGAACACCACATCGCCGTAGGTCCGAAAGAAAGTTACTGACTATGCGGAAGACGTAGCTAGCAGTAAGAACAGCGGGAATCACCACCCTTAGGCTCTCAATTCCCGAGTCCATATCGCCACCCGTGACCAACGCTTCCAAAGCCACCCATAAATTCGAAAATTGTATTTCCGGTATATTCGTCTCATAAGCCAATCTGGTTTGCCGAAACACCTTTTCCAATCGGACCCGGCTGCTATTAGATAGTTGCACAAACGCGTCAACAACCGCAGAAATTTCTCCCTGAGACGAGGAAATGCGATTTTCTCTAACGGAATAAGTGAGAGCTCTTTGGGAAGGAAGAACCACATACACCACTTCGGGAAGACCTACAGTTTCCCCATAATGGCTGAGTAACGACACGACGGCTTCATATCGTTGAAGGCACATTGATACAGCTGCATGCAAATTGTATACGTAAGTAGTCGCTACTTCATAAACGAATTCATTTGCGAGAGGAAGTCCGATTCCCTCCAATCCTCCGAAATCCTGCACCGCCTCCCTTCCGTTTATTACCGAAAAACCTAGCTTTATGACCGCTAAAGCGTAGGTCGACTGAACTTCCTATAAAACAATGAAACGAGGCTTGCCGGTTTAATAAGTAGCTACAAAGCGAATTCCAGCCCTCCATAAAAGGGGGCCATTCAAAAGGAGGTGAAAACACGAGCTTATACAGGCTTTGAGAGTCCCAACCAGAGTTTATTAGCGAGGTCGCTAAAGTTTCGGTCTAAAAGATGACACGGATGACGGAACCCTCGGCGCCGGTTGCTTCATTGAAAAGCCTGTTCAGTTCATCTATTACCCATTGCTGATAGTGCTCATCCAAAATCGCCAGCGCGTAGCCCAGAGTATGCTGAATGGACTTAAGGGACTCCTTCTTCGTTCCCGAACTTATGGTATGCAAGAGCCTCTTCTTTAACGGGCTATTAAACCTGCTTAAGGTCAAATCGCGGGCGAGAAGGTCAATAGCCTCATCCTTCAAGGCGTTCAAATTAAAGGGGTGAATCACCCCACTTTGCACTTAGGTCAAAGTGTCAAGCATTTCTCGTAAAATACTGTGAGTGTTCCGCATCTTAACAGCATAAGTGTCCAAAGACTTCCGATGAAACAACTCTAACCAACGCTGAATAAAAGCGAACGCCTCGGGTGTGGTGCAACCATACTTATTGCGCAAATCACCATCCGCGAGCCGTCTAAGCGTCAGAATCCTCCTCTTGCAGTTGCAAACGGAACAAGAAACGTGTTAGTTTAAATATACAACATTAAATGATTACAAAGGTTGAGAAGTGTCCGAGCGTAAGTGCCGGCCTCTCGACCCTTGTTTATGTGCGAACTACTGATGCTGATGTCCAGATTCGACCCGTATGGAAGGATCACACCCTCGGCTTTGAGTCCGGGACTGGCGAGGCCATCGAGTGGATTCCCGACGGCTTCCCCTACCTGCGGCTTCACATGGCCGTTCACTGGGAACACAATCAACTCTCGAATCAAAAAGAGACAGGCTATGGACAAATTGTCGCCCTCAAAAATAACCTTCTTGAATGGATTGGCCCAACCGATAAGGTCTATGCCACCATCCTCACAGGAGGAGTGAGTCAGGTGAAGGTCCGGGCCGCCACCAAAGATTGGCACCCCTTGAACATTCGGAAGAAGCTCTTCATTGAACCTCATCAACTCTCTCAGTTACCCTCTCACACACTCGATTTTGTCGAATTCGGACACTTTCAGGAAGTCCCTTTAGACCCCACCATTTCGAAACCGAGGCGACGATTTGGGCCCATTCCCGTTTTTCCCGCAATCCAACGAATGCAACAATTGGACCACACACTCCAAAGGCTATCCCATGTCATCGAGAAGTTAACGCTGTAAGTCACGTGGCAATCGCACGGAGGACGACGAAGGGTTATTGTGAATGGGCACATGCACTAATTTACCATCGAGGATAAATCTGGGGATTATCTTCAAAGCTATAGTCAGCCTATAAAGATTCGAGGACGCCACCTGGAACATGTGGAAGACATAGGTCCACTCGTGACTGTCACCGTCGTCGGAGGGCAAGGTCACTTCTGTCCTGACCACGGTCATCCATACGAAGGGCTCTCTCCCCTTGAGCTAGATTGCTCTTCGCGCAACACCTAGCCCCCATCGATGATTTCATCCGTGCCCTGAGCCCGTCACCGACCGTCATGAAGTGTTGTTAATACGGGTTTCGCGTGCCCAAACACGGAACAGGATACGAACTCGATGGGCAAGAGGCCTCTCCGAACGGATGCTTTCCCTCGCGACCTCACCACGAGATACTTCCTCCATGACAGGAGCATCTCGCTCGCTTCGTCTCTGCCCGACAATGGGAAGCCTCATAAGGCTATAACTATTTTCTGACTCACATAAAGCGGAGTTATCTCTATAGTCCAGTCACTCCCTAGTTCGTCTGGCCGAATGAAAGGAATAACCGCTCCTCCTATATTCGCCTTGCTAAGAGTATGCGCATTAGCGATGACCCGCCGCATTTCGCAATGCTCATCACCGCGTAGAGACTAGATTCTTCGCGTCGAAGCCGTCGTTATCATGACTCCAACCGCTCGGAGCGCAGGTCCACGCACCGATCTTTCTTTCACTATGAACGCCTGCGTAGAATTTCATGGGCAGCCAAATATCCCGACGTGGCATTGAGTCCGCCTCCAGGCCAGGTTGACGCGCCCACCATAAAGAGTCCGGGTATGGGAGTTCGATAGCGTGACCAACCGGGAATGGGGCGAAACAAATAAAACTGATCTAAGTGGTGGCTTCCCGACACACTATCGCCACCGACCAAATTCGGATTGTCCATTTCTAAGTCCATTGGTGACAACACCGCACGATCAAGAATCTTCGTCTGAAATCCCGGTGCATACGGCTCAATTTTGTCGAGAATGCGGTCCGCATAGGACTCTTTGATATCCTCCCACGAATTTGTTGGCGTAATGACCCCGAGCGCGTCACCCCGGGGTATGGCAGGCACTGACCGTACCTGCACCCACAAGGTTTCATGCCCTTTAGGCGCGCGCGAGTGGTCCCATACCGACTGTTGACCCACCACCAGCAACGGACTCTTCGGCAAGAGCCCGGCGCGCGCCTCCATATCTGCCAATGCCAGGTCATTTACATATGGAGCGATGTGCACATAGAGTGACCGTTCCATACTCGCAGCCGTCCACGGCACCGCCCCCGATAGTGCCAGGTGAATCATCATAGTGCCGGGGCCATAGCGAAAGCGACGCACTTTGGTAAGAAATTCAGAGGGTAATAGATTGGCATCAACCAAGGGCCCAAAGAGGTTTTTAGGGGTTATGTTCGCCACCACCGCCCGTTTTGCTCGGATTTCCTCCCCGTTTAACGTTTTCACCCCCACGGCGCGCCCACCGCTTACCACCACCGAAGTCACCTCGGTATTGAGTAACAGCTCTCCCCCATGCGCTTTTAGTACCGTCACGACACTCGCCATTAATTCACCGATACCGCCGTGGACAATCGCCATGCCATTAAAGTAATCCGCCATCGACTCCAAATAAGGAAAGGTCGCGCCCCCGGATGCATCCGGCTGAAAGTCGAGATGATATCCCCAAGGGATTAAGAGCGCTTGCATTTCTGGGGATGTAAAACGAGACTCGACAAACTGCCGCGGAGACTGAAGAAGCTGTGCCCCTACCTCTTGGGCACGGCGCCAGCCCAGCCGTTTTCCCAAACGGTAGATGGCTCGAGCGAAGGCCCACGACGGAATCGGCAATTGTAGAAGGGGGAAAATCATCGGGGACACTTCTTGAAATTGGTCACTTAATTCTCTCCACGCGATAACGTCTTTTTGGGAAAACGCTGCAATCGATTCTTCAGTGGCTTGTCGATCCGTATAGATGGGAAGTCCTCTGCCATCGGGAAAGACACTACCGTAGGGTTGGTCCGCAATATCCACCCTGAGACCAGCGCGAAGGAACTCCGGACCAAATTCTCGATTCAATGCCGACCCCAAAAACAATCCAATGTTACTAGCATAATAGTCATGGATAAATCCAGGCCGAGTGATTTCGCCTGATTTGGCGGCCCCTCCTGCCACAGCGCGCGCCTCGATCACCAGCACCTTAAGGCCCGACTTGGCCAAAACTAATGCTGCGGCGAGGCCGTTATGGCCTGCCCCAATGATCACCACATCGTATTCCGCCATTATGTCACTCCCCGCCACCACTGAAGGCTCTCAGCAATCATGGCGGAATAGCCATCGACGTGGCCCCAGAGCTCATCAGAAAAAATCTCTAAATCATAGTGCCCTTGATAGCCGGTGGCCTCAATCCATCGAATGGCTTGCGCGAGGTGAGCCACCCCCGTCCCGGGAATGGCTCTATCGGTAAAACTTCGGGTCGGGTTTCTCCAATCCGCTATCTGCACCGATTGGATACGAGACCCCGCACGCTGAATAGACCGTTCGAGCTCCGGGTCCCACCAACTGTT
>NZ_JBYCKN010000164.1:0-46020 GCF_057473405.1 Sulfobacillus sp. TH-112 | reverse complement strand
GGCCGTCATCATTATCAAATTCGACAGAATTCTTGGGCTGCCCGATTTTGGCACTTTGTTACTGTGGTTGCGGATGACGAGTGAGCGGAGCACATCTTCACGTACATTCCGCGTTTTCTTTTTTAAATGGGGCTTCTATGCCCGAACAATTAGTGAAAGAGGCGAAAGCGCAGGGAATAGAGACACTCGCATTAACCGATGATTGGCGGTTATCTGGCATTGTGCCTTTTTTGAAAGCCTGCCAACAATATGGCATTAAGGGTTTGGTAGGAGCGGAAGTTGTTTTAGAGACGTGGGGGAAGTTGGTTTTATTAGTGCCTGACACTGCCGCGTATGGGGACCTAACCGCTCTTTTGAGCGAAGCTCATTTGAATTACCCGCGATCTCATCCTATGGTGACCTGGGAGATGCTGCAGCGGTGGGGAAAGTCTCTCATTGGATTAACTGGTGATCGCGAGGGAGTCCTAGCTAAAAATTATCCATTAGGGAATCGCCAGCGTTTAGCACAGATTGCTCAGCAACTCTATCAAGTGTTTGGATCGGACCGCCTTTTTATTGAATGGGCGGTGAGCCTTTTGCCGGGTGATAGACAAATCTTTCATGCATTGAGTGAATTAGGCGAATGCTATGGATGGAAGACTATTACCACGGGAGCAGTGCATTATGCTCAAAAGTCACAGTTTGGTCTTTTAGATGTGATGACCTGTATTCGGTTAGGAAAACGGATTGAAGAGGTGTTCCCTGGGAGACGATTAAATGCCGAGAATTATTTAAAACCGTGGAGCGTATTTGAAAAGCTGTTTCGAGATAGACCCGAGATATTGACAAACACCCTGAGCTTGGCCGAACGGTTAGAAGCTCCTCAGTTATTTCATCGGAAGTTTCGTCCGCTTTATCGCACACCGAATAACGAAAATGCGGATCAATACTTGCAGCATAAGGTGCTTAAAGGCGCTCAATGGCGCTATCAAAGCGAGGCGCCGAAGGTGCGCGACCGCATTATTCGAGAGTTATCTGTCATTAGAGATCTCGGGTTTTCCGATTATTTTCTAGTGGTAGCTGATATTGCCGACTATGCTCGAAAGGAAAAGATTCGTTTTTCCGGACGAGGCTCTGCTGCTGATTCCGTGGTAGCCTATTGTCTTGGCATTACGGATGTGGATGCTTGGCGGAGAAATCTTTTGTTTGAGCGCTTCATGAGCCGGGAACGTCAAGAAATGCCCGATATCGATATTGATTTTGATGCGCGTTATCGCGACCAAGTCGAAGAATATGTGAAAATGTGTTATGGGGCAAGTCATGTGGCGCGCGTTGCAACTTATCAGACCTATCGTCAGCGATTAGCGGTCAGAGAAATTGGTAAGGTGATGGGGTTCCCGCCTCAAGAATTGGATGCTTTAGCTAAATCATTACCAGAGTTATCGATAGCGGAACTTTTAGACCGATGGGACAACATTCCGGAACTGTCTCAATTTATGGAATCCGATCGTTTGAAATTGGTATTAACGTGGGCTACTGCACTTGAAGGGATTCCTCGACATATGGGGACGCATTTAGGTGGTGTGGTCATTTCCCATGATCCACTTGCAATGGTAAGCCCTCGAGAACGCTCTCCTAAGGGGATAGAAATCCTCCAATTTGATAAACGGGACGTTGAAGATTTAGGGCTTGTGAAGTTAGATTTACTCTCTTTAAGGACATTCTCGGCGGTGGAAATGGCGAGTCAGGCCATTCGTGCGACTGATTCGTTTGACTATGACCAGATCCCGCTTAAAGACCAAGCCACCTTTGAGCGACTTCAACGTGGGGAGAGTATTGGGGTGTTTCAACTGGAGAGCCCCGCACAAAGATCATTGGCGCAGCGACTGGAACCCGATACATGGGAAGATATTGTCGCCAGTTTAGCTCTTATCCGTCCGGGACCGATTAAGGGGAATATGGTCGAACCCTTCATTGCCCGTCGACGTGGGGTTGAACCGGTGACCTATCTGCATCCAGATTTAGAGCCGATCCTTGCTAAGACCTATGGTGTGGTCTTGTTTCAAGAGCAGGTCATTGCCATAGCGAGTACGTTAGCGGGATTTACACACGGTGAGGCGGATTTGTTGCGAAGAGTGATGACGCACGCCCGCTCAACACGAGAAATGGAAGAATTAGGCAGGCGATTTCGGGAAAAGGCCGTTGCTCGTGGAGTATCTGATGCGATTGCAGAGCAAGTTTTTCAACAGATTGTCGGATATGCCAGTTATGGATTTAACGAGGCGCATGCGGCGGCGTTTGCCGAAACCTCCTACCGTACGGCCTATTTATTGGAGCACTTTCCTCGTCAGTATTTTTTGGGACTCTTAAATGCCGAACCTCTGGGGTATTATCCGATTGATGTGCTGATAGTGGAGGCGCGTCGCCGTGGTATTAAAATTTATCCTATAGATATTAATGTGAGTGGGATCGGAGTGGTGGAGGAAGGAGCGGACGGATTACGAATAGGGCTCGGGTTTGTGAAGGGGGTGGGACAGTTACTGGCTCAACGGGTTGTCGAGCACCGTCCTCGGACGGGATATCGCCATCCCGAGGATGTTATGGATTCTATTCCTGATATGCGGCCACATATGCGGCGGTTTATTGAGATCGGAGCGTTTGACAGTATAACTTTAGATCGCACCGGGTTATTGACCGATGTTCAAGGAGAAAACAGGTTGCGGTTGACCGTGGCAAAATCCGGGAACGAATGGAGTCAAGCGGAGAAGATTGTTGCCGATTATCGATATTTGGGATTTGGACAGCATCAACAGTGGATGGAATTGTGGCGTCCGCATGTCAAGCGCGAGGGATTTCTTGCGATTCAAGAAATCGAAACTGTGTCGATAGGCCAATCCGTACGTACAGTGGCATTATTTTATCGTCCCCATCGTCCGCCAACACGTAGCGGCCAATTGGTGGTCTTTTTTTCGTTGGTGGATGAGACCGGGGTATTGGAAGCACGTCTTTCCTCTAAAGGATATCAACGGTTTGGTCATCTACTGTTTGGAAAAGTGCGCAGAATAATTGCTGTGGCCGGTGTGCGCGAGGCGAGTGGACTACGTGTTCAGGCCATTGCACCTTGGCCTCAAAACCACTAGTGTTGACATCCTTTTCACGGCGAAAGCGACCTTCGGTACCAGCACAACGGGAAAAATTAACCATTGTGCAGGATTTTACCGACTTTTGTCCAATATGATAAGTCAATGGGTGAATAGAGGCAGGTGTCAAAGAGGTTGTTACAACCAGCCACCGCATATACGCTGAATCGAGCGCGTTTTCACCATATGGTCTTTTTCTTTCGCGCTTTATTATGGTTTATCGCTGCAATTTTTGCCTGGGGCCATCCCGGATATGGGTGGGTATGGCTCTCTTGGGCAGTATTAGTATTGTCGGGATTGATTTTGTGGCGGCGTCAAAACAGCATGGAAGTATTTAATCAAGTCTGCATTCCCCTCGATTTGGCACTTCTCTCGTTAGCCATCAGTATGTCCGGAGGCCTTCAGAGTCAGGCGTATATCCTTTATGGCGGAGAAGCTCTATTTTTAACCTCTTATGGCACCCTGCGATACTCGATGGCTGGAAGTGCGATCGTGACATTGGCCTATGGCCTTGCCACCAATGGATGGGATGCTAGAATATTTTGGTGGCGTATCGCCACTTTTGTCGTCTATTTTTTGGCTGCGGGAGCGTTGGGACGTGAGTATCGGTTAACACGGCATCGCAATCGCGAGAGCCGGATGAAACTTGAGCAAATATCTCAATTGCGCGCCCTCCAAGATTCGATTTTGAGCGACCAAGATATCGAAACCGTGCTACTGCGACTGCTAGAAGAAGCTCGTGATATGTTACGAGCCGACGTCGCCTATTGCATCCGGACAGATGCGAGTCATCGCACCGCAGGATTTCTCATGACGGGCATGATGACCCCGGAGGGGATTGACCTTAATGAGTGCGTTCCTCCACAAACGCTAGAAGTCACTTCGTCCAGTCAGATCAACCGTGCCCAGGATCCTCTGCATCTTTTATTGGAGCAGTCTGGAATGAAAAGTTTCATTAAAGTTCCGCTGCAACATGAGGAAGTCAATTATGGCTGGATGGGCATGGCGACCACCACTGGGCTAGAAGGTTTTGTGTCCTCAGAATTTGTGGTACAGAGCCTTGCCGACATCATGTCCACTCAAATTCGATTTCAAGAAAGCCAATCCGTGGCTGCAAAGAGAGGACAACTCTTGACCATTATTGAGCGTGTGGGTCGCATCGTCAATCGTAACCTGGAAATGGGGAATCTGCTTCAGAGCTTGCGCCAGGCAGTATCGGAAGTATTGGACACAGATAGCTTCTTTGTGGCACTCACATTGCCTGATGATCCGAGCCATGTCCTGATGCAATATTTATGGGACGATGGGGAGGAATATCCTCCAGAAGTCTTTCCGATTGAACCTGAAGGGATTACCGGAGGAGTGATTCTCACCGGTAATCCCTTACTGCTGAACGGTACGGACCATTCGGGGATATTGACGGGATCGCGTCGCGAGCCCCAAGGAATGATTGTCGTTCCTCTCATTCATGAAGGACGCACTTTAGGTGCTATATCGGTCCAATCCTATCGAATGGAATATGGCCTGGACGATGTGGAGTTTCTCTCGGCTATTGCTTCTCAGGCGTCCATTGCCATTCGCAACGCGCAGATGTATCAACAGACGCAAGAAATTTCTCTAACCGATTATTTGACTGGGCTGGGCAATTCGCGACGATTTAATATGGTGGTGCAATCGGCGATTGAACTTTCCATTGAAACGCAGCAATCATTATCATTGATTTTAATCGACTCCGACAGCTTGAAACTGATCAATGACCAATTCGGCCATCAGGCGGGGGATCTGCATCTTCAGCGCGTCGCGCAGGTCATTCGCGATAACATTCGGGAAGATGATATCGCCTGTCGCTACGCGGGAGATGAGTTTGTGATTATCTTACCCAAGTCTGATGCCCAGGATGCACAACAAGTAGCAGAACGCATTCGTCAAGAGATTGAGCTACATCGCCTCTCGTGGGATGAACAGACGATGGGAGCCACCATTAGCGTTGGTGTCGCGAGTTATGCTCCTCCCATGACAGCAGATACCTTATTTCAATCGGCCGATCGCGCCATGTATTCGGCAAAACAAATGGGCAAGAACCGCGTGGCGATAGCGACTTAAGGGAAAATTTGTATTTTGAGAGAAACTTATGGATTTCGCATAAACAGTATTGACCCGAGGTCGTTCGGTTTGTATAATAATCAAGCGTGGTCTGAGGCGAACAACAGACGCGGGGATGTAGCTCAGTTGGGAGAGCGCTTGAATGGCATTCAAGAGGTCAGGGGTTCGACTCCCCTCATCTCCACCAATGACCCCATGGTCTAGAGGCCTAGGACATCACCCTTTCAAGGTGGTAACCCGGGTTCGAATCCCGGTGGGGTCACCATGGGCCATTAGCTCAGTTGGTTAGAGCATCCGCCTTTTAAGCGGAGTGTCGAAGGTTCGAGTCCTTCATGGCCCACCATAATATAGGCCAGTAGCTCCAATTGGTAGAGCAGCGGACTCCAAATCCGCCTGTTGGGGGTTCGAATCCCTCCTGGCCTGCCAGTTTGACCTTGCTGTGATGGTGAGGGATTTAGAAAGTGTGGATCTAACACTGCCTCAGCGTGTTATGATTGTTGAATGCGGGTGTAGCTCAATGGTAGAGCCTCAGCCTTCCAAGCTGATCACGTGGGTTCGATTCCCATCACCCGCTCCAACTACGGGGCTTTAGCTCAGCTGGGAGAGCGCCTGCTTTGCACGCAGGAGGTCAGCGGTTCGATCCCGCTAAGCTCCACCAATATTGGGGAGTCGCCAAGTTGGTAAGGCACGGGACTTTGGATCCCGCATTCGCAGGTTCGAGTCCTGCCTCCCCAGCCATATTGTTTTCAGATACCGCAAGCGATTGCGGATTTTTTGTTTCGTCCCTCGAAAGCCGCTATACCGGGCCTTGCCTCTTAAGAGGCGCCTTCGACTCTCCCAACGTCACCTAGACGCCATGCCAAAAGAGCGGCCTCCAGTAAATTTTCGCGAGATACTCGGCACACCGTAGCGCATGTGGTTGTCCACTGGGGGAGCCTGGCCTCCATGTGGTCCGCGACAGACAACGGCCCCGGCGATGAGGTCAATGAGTCAGGCACGTCCGGGAGCGATCCTGAAAACCCCCGCCTTATCCTTACGGGATGAGGCGGGGGAAGATTTCATGCTAGTCTACGGTCACACCTTGGCTTTTCTTTGTTACGGTCTTGGCGCGAAGCTGACTTACTGGAGTGTACTCTCCTTTAGTCAGTAGGGATACGAGAACGGTGAGGAGTATATTGACGACTAGTGCCACCAAGCCTAAATTAAGGCCCCATGGTTCCAAGTGTAGAAAGTAGAACAGGAGGGCGCAGGCATCGCCAGCAATTAGACCCACGCCGACTCCGATTGGAGTGGCCTTCTTCCAAAACAAAATGGCCATGAGTCCCGGAAAGAACTGTGTAAATCCATAATAGGCCGTATTGATGAGGTTCAGCATGAGCGTAGGGGTGACCACCGTCAGGAGGATGCTGATAAAAAGATAGATGCCGACAGCTACTTTGGTCCAACGTTGTACGGTGGCATCAGACGCTTGCGGCGCTAAGTACCCACGGATAAGATTTTTTGCAGCCACAGAAGATATCGCCAAACTCACGCCAGATAGGACTAAGATGGCGGATAGTGCGGCACCTGCAGCAACCAATCCCACCATCCAGGGGGGCAGTAAATGCATGGCCGCTGCGATGAATGAGAGGTCGGGAGTCTTTGCCAGTCCCTTCAAAAAGGCTAAGCTAAAGAATGCTGCGATGATCAGAAATGGATACATAATCATGTATAGTGGCATGACAATTTGAGCTTTTTTCACGGAGGTTTCTGAATTCGCCGTGAAGGTATATTGGAGCCCAAATGGGCTGGTGTAAAATCCTAGGGCTTGAAACACGATGGTGGAAAGAACGTAGGGCATGGCGTTTTTGACACCGGAGATTGGGACAGTCACAAAAGTCGGGCTGACCTTGGCCAAGTGATGAAAGATCGGGAGGATGCCACCTACGAGCAGAATGACCGCGATGCCGACAATCAAGATAGATGCAATCATGAGGGTATCCTTTAAGATGGACACCATCGCGGGGGCTCGCATTCCTGCAATAAGGATATAGGAAAATGCCACTATCCCGGCAATGGTTAAGCCAATGACCGGATTGAAGTGAGGTGCAAACGCCTTGAGTACGACTTCCAATCCGGAAAATTGCAATTGCCCCCACGGAATTACAAAAATCAGTGACGTGATCGAGACCACCAGCATTAATCCTCGGCTCCGAAAGTGACGCTCAAAGAGATCGGGGCCTGTTTCCGCTCCATGATATTGTCCGGCACGCCAAATCAGGGGATTAATAAAGTATCCTACCGGATAGGCTAAGAGGATATATCCTAGGAACCAGACCGCGTACACTGCGCCGCCAGCGTATATACCGCCCGGGAATCCGATGATGGTTCCAATACTATAAATCTCACCCACAGCTAGCAAGTAGAAGAGGGGCGTTTTGAGGGAGCGTCCTGCGACCAGAAAGTCTTCGAGGTTTTGTGTGCCTCGTCGCCACTGAGATGACCAGGCGAGCAGTAATGAAACGGCGATCGCCAAAATCAGAATAACAAATCCCATATTATGCGTCCTCCGATCGTCTATCGTTACGGCTTTCGAGCCGCCATGCGATGTAGAGACAGATGGTGGTTAGTGGAAACCATAAAAACATCCAGAAATACAGAAACGGGAATCCCAGCACCATCGGATGTATGCGGTCATACCATGGGAATAGCGCAACAATAGCCACAAAAGGGACTATAAGCCCCACAATCACCGCCGAAATGCGAGCCATCACATTCACCTCTTTCCCATTGCTAGTTTATTTGCGGTAAACCACCTCACCGCCGACTAATGTTGCCTCTATTTCTATATCGTCAAAAGCTTCGGGACCGTTAAGTAAAGGGTTTTGCGAAAGCGCCACAAAGTCGGCCCATTGGCCTACACGAATGTCTCCCACCTCCGACTCGCGAAACCCCAAATAGGCTGCATCGGTGGTATAGGCTCTCCATGCGCGCGCAATAGAAATTCGTTGAGAGGACCCCAAGAGCTTTCCAGAGGAGGTTTTTCGAGTTGTGGCAGTCAGAATAGATGCTAGCGGGTTAATGGGAGTCACGGGAGAGTCAGAATGAAGGGCAAACTGTATGCCAAGAGAATCCGCCCACGCCAGTGGGTCGAGGTTTTCGGCTCTCTCGGGACCAATGAATCGATCGCGGTGCCGATCGCCCCAATGAAAGACATGCCCAATGAAGAAGTTGGGCAAAACACCCAAATGCTCCATCGCTTGGAGTTGGCCGAAATGCGCCATCTGCGCATGTTCTATGCGGTGGCGCCTTTCGGGTGCGCCACGCTCCCCTAGTGCTTCTTTGTACGCTGATATGACGGTCTCAATGGCCGCGTCCCCGTTCGCGTGGATGGCTATTTGGACACCTTGTTCGTGGTAGGACTGGATGCGTTTCACTAAATCGTAGTGCGACAACACCAGAATCCCATGCTCGTCAGCTCGATCGAAGTACGGGGCGATAAGCTTGGCAGTATGCCCTTGAATTGATCCATCTGAGAATAGTTTTATACCGGGTACAGATAAAAACGGTGTGGAGGGATCGCTCGGAATCTCATCTTTGGTACCGTGGGCACGAACATAGCAGGTCGTACGGGTGCGCAGGACTTGGCGTGCTTCAGCCAGTTGATACGCCTCCCACACGCGTTGCACCGATTCGGGATTTCCAAGACCCATTGCAGCGTCTGCCGAGGAGGTCACTCCCGCACGATGACAGAGCTCCACCGCTCGGCCAATGTCGGCAACCATCTCATTAATAGTGGGGAGAGGAATGTGGCGGGTAATCGACTCTAACGCTTGAGACTCAAGTAATAATCCGGTCAATTGTCGGTCTTCACCATGAACGATGCCTTCGATGGTGGTCTGCGAATTAATACCAGCAAGCTCAAAGGCTCTCTGATTGGCGACGGCCAAGTGTCCCGAATTGTGGAGAAGGTACACCGGATGATGGGGAGCCACTCGGTCCAGTTCGGATTTCGTAGGAGGCCGTTCTTCGTGTAAGACGGTGTCATCCCAGTGATGCCCTAAGATCCATGTGCCACGCGGTTGAGTATGCGCAGCCTGTCGTATTTTTTCTAAAATATCTGCTACGCATTGATTGTGTGGCGGTCCACAATCAATTTGCGAGGCTAGCTGGCCCATCCACCACAGGTGAGCGTGAGACTCAACAAAACCAGGCAAAAGATGAGATCCATCGAAATGAAGGACCTCGGAAAATCTTTGGGATCTGAAGTGGTCCTTTTGCCCAATAGCGTGAATGCGACCGTCGCGAACCCACACGGCATTTCCGAGTGAGGCGGGCTGAAGAGGGGACATAATCGACGATGCCAATATTAAAGTGTCTTGGTGGTGCAACCAGTATCGCCTCCACAATATGTTGTGGGGGGCATGTGTTGAGGTCAACGCGGAGACACACGAAAAATATCAACATGTGAAATAAGTCGGTCTACAAATGTGGACCTTTCCACGCCGACGGGGTAAGCTGACGGGCTAGAGCGGAAAGTGCTCTCCATAACTGGTGCGCCCCAAATACACATGGGTCCCCCGTGCATCGCGTTGCGATGCTTTGGCCAAAAAGAGATGCTGGGGGAACTATATCATAAAAGTGAACGAGAGGCGAGCGACGTGGGAACCACTTATAGGTGTTCACTCAACTAAACACTGGGAAAACCGTACCGAGTCTTCCGGCATTCATCGTCTGGTAGGGTCCAAGCTAATAATGAGATTTTCGATTTTTAGACGCTCACTGAAGTTCCGCGCCCTCACACAGAGCGCTTTCTTAAGATAAAAATCTTCTCGCCGTTCATCGTGGTCACCTTCTCTCCCACAGCGTTTGTAGGACTGTTTTCTTTGGACATGCGTTTATGAGGAATGACTCGTGCGAAATGAGTCACCGGGATGAGGCTGTGGCGTTGTGACAGCGCTATAATACCATGGTTTTCGGGAGCTGACTTTTTTACCGTGCGACGGCCTACCACCCAGCATTGATAGCTACCTGGGCGACTGACACGCACGATCTCTTTTAAGGCGATGTCGAGGTCTTGATAAAAGGCCAATACTTTGCGAGCACGAGTGGCGTCGACGTGCTCAATTTGCCTCAACGCCTCCACTAAGGTCGGAGATGGCACGGTGTGTTGCAGTGCTGTGGCAGCAAGCCCGCGTAGCATGGCTTGATCCAACTTGGTGGGGGCGGGTTCGCCTTCAGTATGTTCCAAATTCAACCATTGCAAGACAACCGCGAAAATTGACCATAGGCGACGGCGGTACGGTTGCCGCCGTAGGGTGGTGATGTCATCGTTAAGTCGAAGGTTTCTTCCGGAAGTTCCGAGAGGTCCATGGCATTAAAGGCGTGTACAGTGACTGAGGGAGGCCGACCTTTTTCCCAAAGTCGTCGATGATCGATCTGATTGCGCGTGAGAACCTTGCGAAAAGTTCCGCGGACATCTGGATTCCATTGCAAAAGTCGTGCTTCGTCCAGCCGATACCATTTAAATTCGGCGTTGCGACTGTTAGATACCCAGCGTACCGTATCAGAAAAGGCGACCCAGAAGAAGGCTTGCATGTAGCTCGGGCACAGTGTCTTCGATGTCGCGTTTAAGAAGGGTGAGATTGTTAATTACCATCGGTTTATGCCAAAAGCTTAAGTGGGTAAAATGTGGCCAGTCGGCTTCGGAAAGTTTGAGGTTTTGGACATAGGCCATCAGATTTTCCATACAGGAATTCACGCCTCTGGAGTCCAAGCCGTGGGCTTGGACTGAGTCATTAAACGCGATAGCGGATTCACGTCCGAACCAACGGTGGTGAGACCCGCTAAGAGGCCCTCGACGACACTCGTACCACTTCCCATGAAAGGATCAAAAAGGGAGCGAATGCATGGTTGGTGCTCCTTGACCAGGTTGATGAGACTTTGCGCTACCTTGGGGAATCATCATAGCGGGATAACTGTGGTAGCCGTGACGCCATTCTTTGGTGTCGACGCCGGTAAAGCCCCAGTATCCCAAAGGGTAACCCGGAAATGTCTTGGCGGATCGCTTGGTCTTCTATGTGTGGTGACGAGGAAACGGGGATACCGTCCTTCCGTCAATGCTATTCCAAGCTAGGGTAGCATGGTTTCCTACCTTGTGGCTCGTACTTTCGGTACGTGTGAGGCATCCATTTATCCTTCCCTGAAAAGGGACTAACTCATGAAGGAGCCAGAAGTTTCCCGTGGCTAGTCGTGGAGAGTCTTGGTGAAGTATCGTATCCATCGTACCCGCAACACGTTCGGTACCAGAGGTACTTCGTTTGAAGCGAATCTTGGTGAAGACCGAAGATATTTGTAGACAAACGGGTTTATAGTCCGTACATTAATCGGTAATAGCGCAAGGGTCGTCCATTGGGAGGTCGACACCCACCAGCACATCAATATAATGCTTAACGATATTTTGGCGTTTTCCGAAAAGAGATTCTGACATCGATGAGAGGTGGGGGTTGAGTGACGCGGTATCGTTTTGCATGGGCAGGTGCCCTCTGTGTGAGTTCTGCAGTAGTATTAGCGGGGTGTGGTCAAAGCTCTCAGACTAAAGCGGCCACTGGGCGCAATGTGTCTGACACAGCGGTGGTCGCCTTGGCTCCAGAAACCGCACCCAACTGGTTTTTTCCCGTAGTGAGTGAGTCAGGATATACCTCGATTAATTTTCAGATCAACTTTCTGATGTATCGACCCTTGGTATACATTACGAAAACCAATCAAGTTGACTACCAGAAGTCCCTAGCCACCGCTATCACCCCCAATGCTAACGATACGGTATTTACCATTTCTCTAGGGGACAAATACAAGTGGTCTAATGGGAATCCTGTGACTGCACAAGATGTGGTGTTTACTTGGAATCTGATTCGAGCGGCCAGCCAATCGAATTCTCCGTGGGGATATGGTGATAGTGGAAGTGGAGGCGTGCCACAAGATTGGACGAGCGTCGTCGCGCAGGGATCAAAGACAGTAGTAGTCACTTTGACGAAATCTGTGAATCCCACATGGTTTATTCACAATGGTCTGAGTCAAATCAGTCCGGTTCCTGAGTCGGTATGGAACAAGTATCCTCATAACATGAAAAGTGAGTTGCAATTCATCGCGTCCAAAGCGAATAGCCCTCTATACGTTGGATATGACATTGTCGATGGGGCCTATCGTCTGTCTAGTTGGTCTCCGAACAATGAGTGGGAGTTTGTCCCGAATCCGTCATTTGGCGGTCACAAATCGTCGCTTCAAAAGGTGATTCTCAAGTACGAGACCTCGTCATCAAGCGAGTTTACGGAGTTGAAGGAGGGCGAGGTCAATGTGGGCTATCTTCCTCCTTCGATGTGGCGAGCACGATCGGAACTCACGGACGATAAAATCTCAGCCAGCTATGTGTTTGGGATGAACTATATTTCGCCGAATTTTAATAATGACGCGTTAGACGGGGCTGGTCCTCTCCTCAAGACACTCTATATCCGCCAGGCGATGCAGATGGGGATTGATCAAGCCGGCATGGTGTCCTCACTCTACCACGGCTACGCCGTGCCGACCGATGGGCCTATTGCGCCACGACCGTCAACACCGTTCTATGATCAAGCACTGAACGCATTCCCCTATCACTTTGACCCGGCAAAGGGCAAAGCGTTGCTCGAAGCCCATGGATGGAAGCTGCACAATGGCGTGATGACCAAAGCAGGGAAGTCGCTCTCTTTTACCATGCTCTATGCAGCTGGGAGTACTACCGAGACCGATGTGGTGCAACTGATCAAGCAGGATTGGGCGGAAGAAGGGATTCAACTGAATTTACAAAGTTTGCCCTTGAACCAATTATTTGGAACAATGGCTAGTCCCACAAAGTGGGCACTAGCGTATTGGAATGCCGGTTATGCCTATCAACTCGACTACTATCCAACAGGTGGAGAACTCTTTGTGGGCGGAGCGGCTGAAAACGGTGGCGACTATAACAATCCGACCATGAATTCGTTAATCGCGGACACCTATCGTCCGGGAACTCCGGCTCAGGTAAGTGCCCGATTGGATGCCTACCAGAAATTTGCTGCCCAGGACTTGGCCGCTTTGTGGATGCCATGGTTTCCTCAAGGGTATGCCCGAGTTCCGGCTTTAAACGTGCACAGCGATGATATTCATGGGACCGTTAGGTATTTCAATCCGGTTACTAACTTCATTTATGCTAACTATTGGACCATTTCGCAATAGTGACCGATAGAGGAGCCATGACCACTACGGTCATGGCTCGACGTGCTGATTCACGAAGGAGTGAGAGCATGGGGCGGCGATGGCTTCACCAACACCCCGAACTTGGTCATGAAGCCTATGTCACCGTATCGAATGTGACGGCACGCCTTCAAAACTGGGGAGTTAAGCCCCATCATCCGACACCGACCCGTGTGGTTGCGGAGGTTAGTGCTAGATCTAAGGTATTGTTGCACGCCGACATGGACGTACTTCCGATTACTGAAGACACCGGACTTTCCGTTGTTTCTCTAAAGGAGGGGCGATTGCTGGCCTGCGGACGCAAGGCCCGTACTGCCATGCTTTTGGGAGCCGCTAAATATTTTAGTGAGCGCGGGATGGCGAGGGATTTATGCGTTCGATTTGTCTTTCAACATGCGGAATAGATGCCAACGGGAAGGGCGCCTGAGTTAATCGGCCACGATATGATGCGTGGCATCGACTACGTCTTTCTACTCAATCTATTGGTGACTCAACCGACAGGAACGCTGCCAATGTGCAAACGGACCATCTTAGCCAATGCCGATGGATTTGATGGGAATATCGTTGGGCGTGGTAGGCATGGGGCAGAGCCACCGGGAACGGTTGATGCTCTGCGGGTTGCGCGTGAAGTGGTTACGCCAATGCATTATGTGTTGAGTCGTGTGACTAGTCCGTTTGATACTCTCGCCTTGACCAACGGAAAGATGTCGTCAGGAACGGCACGTAATGTCATTGCAGAGAGAGCATACCTTTTCGGAACGGTGCACACATTGTCGGATAGTGCCCAAGAGCGTGTCGACAATAAACGTAGTGCCATGTGCGACGGTATTGCTAGCACCTCTCGCGCACGAACGATATTTCGGTTTGATAAAGGGCTCCGATTGTCGTCAATAATGACATTGTCGTGCGAGAATTGTCCAAGGAGATCGATTCTCCTGGACTACTAGACGTGGGTGCTGGCGAACATATTAAGCTGGCGGGAGATGATTTGGCTTATTCTTTGCAATAGGCGCTCGGCGCGTATGGGTTTTTGGAATGTCGGCCATCAAGCGAATGGCTGGGGACCATCATTCACCGAAATTTATTGTGGATGAAGCGTGTCTTCCATTGGGAACTATGGCGCGCATTGCGGCTGCTCTCTACTATGGCTAGCTGGCTTCACCAATGTCTTGAGACGAAGGAGCATAAGAATGCAGTCAATTTGGATGGATGCCGATCCTGGAGTGGACGATGCCCTTGCAATGGCCACGGCTTTAGGGTGTTTCGATATTCAGGCGATGAGTACGGTCGCAGGAAACATTGCAGGGGACCATACCTTTCGCAATGCCGTGAAGATTTTTCAGCGTCTCGGTCGGCCGCATATACCGGTCTATCAAGGAAGTGATGAACCCCTTTTTGTACCGCTTTTTGAGGCGAAGGATGTCCATGGTGGCGATGGGCTTGCCGGACTCGGGGGAGACGAGTCGATTCCCCTTCCCCAGAATCCCCAGCCTGGTTGGGTGGATTTTGCCACCAGTATGTTTCACGCGAAGGGCACATCACTCGTTGCCACAGGCCCTTTGACTAATGTGGCAAAAATGTTTATGGCTCTCCCACATCTTCTAGGTAGCGTCACGGACATCTCGATTATGGGAGGGGCATATCAGGATGGCAATGTTACACCGACTGCGGAGTTTAATTTCTACGTCGATCCGCACGCGGCAGAGTGGGTATTGGCACATGCGGAAAATCGCCGTATCCGCCTCTTGGGATTAGATGTCGCAAGAAAAACCCGGATGGCTATTGATACCTTTACCCCACTCACTGATTATGGCGAGGCTGGATTGTTCCTATATCAACTGCTCACCCCATATGCAAAAGCGACCACTAAGGGACTGAATTCTCCCGCTTTGGTCTTATATGATGTCTTGGCGGTGGCTGCTCTTTATGCTCCCACTCTATTTCAATGGGAGGAGCGACCTGTGACGGTAGCCATGGAGGGGCCCATGCGTGGAACGATGATTGAAATGAATGCCAAGGCTAACCGAGCCCCGGTGTTGGTGGCCCATGACATTGACGTTTTAGCCTTCTACCAGTGGTTTTGGTCCGCCATTGGACGTGCATTGGCTTAAGGACCAGGGTTGGCCTCTCCGTCCCTTGCGGTAAGGGTTCGGAGGGGCGGCCTATTCCAGTCGCCTGTCGCAAAAGAGGTGAGTGGTACGAACAGGGAGGGGATGCCTCTAGTGCGGATGGACGATGCTCAAAACGAGAACGACGCTACCCCTTGAGAAGAACTGGCCCGCCTCCGAATTGTCCGGATCTAATCAGCAATAGCTTCCACCACGAGTTGGTGAAAGTGATGCACCCCGTTTTCTCTGAGGACACTATATCTTCCTCGGTCATAACTCTGCGATTTGAGTCCTTTTTGCACTAATTCACAAATACGGATATCCTCTTGCTGGATTTCCTCGGAGAAGTCAATAGTGGCTTTCATCTCTTCCGGTGACGCGATGGGACTTTTATACCATTCGAAAATGGTTAAAGTTTGGTCGACCGACTTTGGTAAAATCACGTTGGTTGAGATATTATCAGGATAGATATTCAACATGAGATTAGGGAAGATCCAGTAATAAAGGGCCTCGGGTGCTGCACTTGGATCGTCCTGCAGATATCGTCCATAGCGCCGCTCATCCTCGCCTTGATGAGGCCGGACCGGGGCACACTGTTTAGAATAGTTCCGATAGGTGATCACCTGATATTGATCGTAATCTAACTCTTGGAAGAGGCCTGGATGCACAATCGGGATGTGATAGCCTTCAAGATAATTATCCACATAGACTTTCCAATTACATCGGATATCGTAGTCACGTCGTTCCACAGAACACATACCATTCAAATCAAATCCGAGGGTCTTCACTTCAGCTATAATGGCGCCGTAATCTTCTTCGAATGACGGTGCGGAGCTATCGCAGTTTACAAAAATGAGCGGGCCCCACTCCGCCACACTAATGGGCTGTAGACCATAGTCGTGATAGTCAAACTCTTCGACTCCCTCCATTTCGCGTGCACTGATTAAGTGACCATCCAGCCCATACGTCCATCCGTGGTAGGCACATGAGAGGGCCCGACGTGATCCACACCCGACGGCCACCGGACCCGCTCGATGTCGACAGACGTTATAGAAGGCGCGAACAGTACCCGCGTCATCACGGGTGAGAAGAATGGGTTCACCTACCAATTCGGTAGTGAAAAATGATCCGGGGTTCGGTAAATCGGTCCCTTTGGCGACCAATTGCCAGGTGTGATGGAAAATGGCATGGGGCTCCTTGAACGCGATAGCGAGGTCAAAGTACCATGACGAGGGTAAGGTTTGAGCCTGACTGAGAGCGCGAGATATGAGTTTCGTTGTGGGCTTAATGACGGACAAGGCTACCATCCTTTCTCTCACCGACATCGATCGGTGAGATATCTTGATGGGGAAAGAATTCGCCGCAAGAGCGGTGAATCCTTTTGATGGGGATTGGGGGCTCTCTTTTTCACCTCTGGGATTTTTGGAGGAGAGTGGTCTTTGAGACCTTCGAGATGGCCAGAACACCCCTCATTGAGGGGCTTGTGCGAGACTGTTGCACGAGGCGTCTTGCGTGGATGCCCAAGTGGGTCACTGGCCCATTCATGCGATCAAAGGCACTAGCGGCGACGGCTACACCCAAGGATTCTGATGATGAGGGAACGGCCCGTTTCACGATTATTAAGCTGGGCGGGGCGGAGACAACTGAAATTGTCGGTATTGGCAATCCTATAGCCCACCTGTTCTTCTCTGGGCGCGTGACGATGGCATTAGCACTAATCGATGCCCTATTCATCGCGCAGGGTAATTTTTTTATGAAGGCGAATAAACCCAAAATTGGCGTGAGCTGTGGTTTTCTCCCCCAAATACCCATGAGTGTTCGCTGAAGAAGGCAGTTTAGTAGAAGGAAAGAGTTAGCGGGAAGTGAAGAGAATTTTGAACGGTAGTTCTCTCGGTAGAACATGTGGCCAGAAATTACGGGAGCGTTATCGGGGCATTAACCAGCTAAGCATCGTATAGTCCTAGAAAAAACCGAGATAGGTCATTTTCGATAGAGATTAAATATCTTCCGTCGAAGTATCTAGGCTGTGAATCGGTTTGATAGGATGCTCTGTCGTGGATGGCAATGGCCTTGATATATATGGTGTTGTCAGTGAATCTCGTGTGACAATCAGGCGAGAGCCCCGTTTGGCCGGGACTCTCGCCTGATGTGTTTTAATCTGGGTGTGATAATGATGAACTCAATGTGGAATCTGTAATTTTGCGCGTGATGACCTTCATGCTGAAAAACGTCACAAGGACCATGGCTACGCGAATTCCTACCCCGACGAAAAGCGTGTTCCGTAAATCAATGAGGGTGGCTAATTCCCCTCCCAGGAGAATTCCCACGAGGGTACCTAGACCCGTCACGACCAACCAGGCACCGCGAATTCTGCCCAAGACATGATTGGCGACGTGCTGTTGTCTGAGCGTCGCTAATCCCACCAGGACTAGGGTGTCGCCAGCATCACCCACGACTTGCTGTCCGAGGATAAAGAGCAAGATGAGCCAGAGAGGGCCAAACGCCAGGGGGAGCAGTGCGGTCCCGACGACAGCGATCCCAGCTCCGCCTAATAGTGCGCGCGCATATCCGAGGCGCTCCACAATCCGGGTGGTGACACTCGCTGTCAGAAGACCGCCTACTCCGCCGGCTGCATAGAGAACGCCTTGCCAGATAGGCTCAACGTGCAAGCCACGACTTACGTAGAGCATATAGACGGCCGATGAGAGCCCGAAAAAAAGGTTGTTCAGGGTATCCATGAGGACAAGCCGCCGTAAAAGGGGCTCCTTCCACAAAATGTATACTCCGTGTAGGATTTTTACAGAACGGTCCGGGTCCCCCTTTGACCCGGGAGATGTTGGCGGTGGTTCGTTGTGGTGGATGGCAAAGAGACTCACAGCTGAGGCAATAAAAGAGAGCATATCCACCACAAAGCTTAAAGGTCCACCAAGCCATTCAAACAACGCGCCGGCAATGCCAAACCCGGTGACTTCGGCCACGGAACTGAGGGCAGACAGTTTGGCATTGGCCTCGACAAGTTGTTCAGGAGTAATCAGCGTAGGAAGGTAGGCGTCGTACGCGCTCTCAAACAACACCTCGGCGAGGGACAGGAGAGCGGCTATGCCGATTACCAGCCCTAGGGTTAGTTGGTGCAATACGAACAGCAAGGGAATGAATCCAATAAGAACTGCGCGCAGACCATCGGTCACGATCAAAATATGTCGCCTTCGCCAGCGATCGGCGACGACTCCTGCCAGAAGGCCGAGAGCAATGCCTGGTAGCACCTCAGCAATACGAATCCAGGCTACCTGCAAAGGAGTAGCTGAAAGGGTGTAGATCACAAAGAAAGGAAGCACAAGACGGCTAATAAGGGAACCAAATAGCGACACGCCTTGACCAGCCCAGAGTTTACGAAACTCACGATGACGCATAATACTTGGGGACACCACAGTTCGCTCCATTCAGTCGTTAATCTGTCGCCAGACCAAACGACCCTAAGGCGATTTCCCAATGGAGCGGAACGCGTTAGAGAAAAATCCCATCCCATCCCATAAGAGGGGCGCCGAAATGGATGTCTGTGACAGATTATCGATTCAATTAGGATGGCGCATTAGCGCTTTATAATTAGCGAACTGCAGAGTGGCAAGATAGACACAACTCCTTGATCAAACTGTATTTATTATATGGATGAACTACAATCCTTGTCAATTTTGATGGAATAGAGCCATTATGGTGGCTCGACTTCCGTAAGAACATAAATTCCAGAAGCCACCCGATGTAGAGTAGCCGTCCTTAGTATGCGTTGATGAGTCTCGTACCAAAGGTCATCTCACCATGCGTTTATGGCAAGGCCCGCTCTCATTGACAGTCCGGCGATAGTTTCTTAGTTTTTGACTTTTTCCGCTATGAGAAATGCGTCCTCGTTTGAAGAGGTCCGCGATGACGCCTGGCACCACTTCAATTCCATGCGTTAGAGCACTTGCATATCCGGGGAGGCAAGAAACACTGGAATTTGCTGCATGCGGTAAAATGAGACCAGTGGAGGAGAGAGCATATGACCGAAAATCGTTGGCAAATTTTATCAACGACAAGCTTAGGCGCGCTCTTGTCGTCGCTCAATTTTAGTACATTGATTATTGCTCTACCGCAGTTGATGCGCGGGCTTCATGCCACGGTGTTGCAAGGGGTTTGGATCCTTATGGCCTATATGGTGGCACAGACAGTGATGGTCCTGATGGGGGGGAGCCTGGCTGACTTATGGGGCCGTCGTCGTTTATACATCTTAGGATTGTCATTGTTTACGGTGGTATCGTTTATCGCCGGGACAAGCCCTAATGCTCCCGAACTGATTGTACTACGAGTGTTTCAAGGCATCGGTGGGGCTATGGTAATGGCCAACAGTACCGCGATTGTGGCCGAGGCTTTCCCCAAAAAACAATTAAGTCGAGCCCTCGGTATTAATGTCATGGTGGTAGCGGTGGGTCAAATTTTGGGACCCGTGGTAGGGGGCTGGTTAACCACTGAATATGGATGGCGATGGACCTTTTGGTTTAATGTGCCGATTGGTATTTTTGCTGTGATTTGGGCGCTTTTTGTGCTCGGTTGGAAGGGGAAGGGGAGCGCGAGACCACTCGACTGGTACGGTATTTTCACCTATGTGATTGCCGTCACCGGACTATTATATGCGCTCTCACTAGGTGCGGTGACGGGCTGGGCGCATACGATGGTATTTATCGCTGGTGCGGCTTTTATCGTGGCGATGCCGCTGTGGATTTGGATTGAGTCGCGCACTCCCTGGCCGCTTTTGCATCTGCCGCTGCTCAAGATCAAACCATTTGGCTTAGGATCGATTGCTGCGGCGTTGAACGCCATTGCGCGTATGGCCGTGATCTTTCTTATGATTTTCTATTTCCAGGGGGCGCAGGGAGAGTCGGCCTTGATCGCGGGGCTCAAACTGATTCCGTTGGCTGCGGGAATGTTGATCCTGGCACCGATCGCAGGAGCGATTGCCGACCGCTACGGGACCTCGTGGCCCGCGACCATCGGACTTATCATCTCCACCGTTGGGTTTATCGGTCTGGCTGCGGGAATTGAAATCCATACCGCCTATTTCTGGCTAGCATTGTGGATGGCGATTATTGGGATCGGTGCGGGACTCTTTAACTCGCCCAACACCAGTCGTATGATGAGTGCGGCAGGCCCGGAGCGGCGTGGTGAAGCGTCGGGGATTCGTGCACTGACTACCAATACAGGCATGATGTTGTCGGTCGCGTTAGCATTTGCGGTGGTAGCCAGTTCTGTGCCCCGAGACGCCATGCTCTCGATATTCACCGGGACCGCTAGTCGCTTGCCTCACGCCAGTACCATATTGCCGCATTTCCTGTCCGGCATCCGCGCCACCTTCTGGGTGATGGCTGGGGTGAATCTCTTAGCGGTGGTCTTTTCAGCGATTGGGGTTCCTAACGATGAAACGTCTGGGGCCAAGGCATCTGGCACGAAATAGGGTAGGGGCAATGCCGCGCTGGTCATTTAGCGCGGCATTTAGGAAATATGGTCCACTGTTTGCAACTAAGCCCCTTCTCGAGATAACGGCTCGTGGAGGGAAGGGACTTGAGATAGGGCACGTTGATAATAGTGTAGAAATATTACAGCGACGATGACAAATATGGCCGGAAGAGCTCCGGTAATGAGTCGAAGTCCCCATTGAGCTTGGAGAGTTTGTACTGTCCTGTGCGCGTTGTACCCACTGAGAGCGAAGTAAAGGGCCATGACGAGGTAGTTGAGAGAGAGGCCAAGACGCACGATGAAGCCATTCATGCCGAGATACATTCCCTCTCGGCGACGTCCCGTGGTCCTTTGATCGTAATCAATAACATCGGCCAATAAAATATTAAGCAACACCAGGAATCCCGACACCGCGACGCCGAGTACCAAGCCATTCACAATGAGCATAAGGGCCGAATGGTCGACGAGAAATCCTAGCACCGTAATGCCATACCATATAGTAGTAATCACTGTGGCACGGGCCGTTCCGACCCGCACCGCGACACGGGCCCACACCAAAGTAAATGGTAGGGCTATGATAAAGATCCCTCCTAAAAACAGTGTGCTGTCGAAAGCCGAGACCGGGACGACATATTGGGTATAAAACGATGAGACGGTGGTAAACAGCGTGGTGCAAAATTGGATGAAAAAGCTTGCAATTACGTAATACACGAAGGTTTTATTCTTAAACGTCGCCGCGAGTGCGGGTCGGAGCAAAAAGGCGGACTCGCTGCGATATTGGGGATTTTCAAAGGATCCCAATAAGGAGAGATAGACAGTCATTACAGCCACGATCGCGAATGCGCCAGCCATGATCGACCATCCGAATGTGACTCCGAGCGATTTTGAGAGCGCTACACCGACGATGAGTCCAATAATACCAAAGACTTGCATTAGCGCGGCGACATAGGCCCTGGGCCCCTTTTCTTGATACATTTCGGGATAGAGACTACCAATATTGAGAGCGACGAAGGTAAATGACGCATCAAATACCAATGTGAGCGCTAAGAAATATCCTACTAACGATAGGCCATGCAATCCGGGTGGAACAAAAAGAAAGAAAAAGGCTAGGCCGAAGGGAACGCCGGCAAACGCAATATACGGGATGCGTCTTCCAAAACGTGTTTGGGTGCGGTCACTGATGTGGCCGGCTAAGAGATTCAAGAAGGCATTGATAAATCCGAACGCGACCATTGCTCCTGATAGTACTACATCAGGCGCATGCAACCGCGAGACATAGAAAAATACCGCCACAGTGCTAAATGCGTACCACAAGACATTGATCCCCAGTTGGTTAGAACTGTAGTAAAGACGTTTGGAGATCGGTATTTCCGCCACGAAAACTCCCACCTTTCTGACACGGTACTGCCGAGCTAATTCTATGTCTAGTCAAACAATTCCTGCGAAAAGGTATTATTACAAATCCACGAATCGTCTATCGCCATAGGGAACTGAAGAAAATCAACATCAGGGCACTTCAAAAATTTCGCTTGACAACCATTAACGGCACCGATTCAATACAGAGGAAAAAGAGATATGCAGTGGTAAGGGGCAGTGAATGGAATGAAGAGGCGGCCCCTTAAAGCCCATTAACGCACATCATAAGCTAGAGGAGGTAGAGAGTGGGTTTTGACGAATATGACTTAGTGGTGGTGGGGACGTGTTATACGGACCTCATTTATCGCGACATTCCCCATCTCCCCGCGCCTGGCGAAGAGGTGTTTTGTGGGGGCTTTCAATGGGCATTTGGGGGAGTCTATATTACCGCTGTGGCTGCGAGCCGCTTGGGGCTCAGAGTGGGGTTAATTGCTCCCTTAGGCCGTGGCGTATTGCCACAGGTAATGCGGCAGCAATTGATGCGTGAGGGAGTCGACACGAAGCTTCTCTATGAGGCCCAAGCAGACTTGGATTTTGTGACGGTGGCGATGAATCACGCAGGAGATCGGGGATTCTTGACCTACGATGACCCACGAGAACAGGACGAATTTCACACTCACTTGGAACGGGTGATGGGTCAGGTACGCTCGCGATGGGTGCATCTGAGTTCGCGGCTGGCCAGCGATGCCATATTTGAACACGGTCAAAGAACACATAGCCAAATATCGCTTAATGTGGGTTGGAATGAGTCTTGGTTACACGATAGAGAACTCAGACATCGCATTGTGCGTGCGGATCTTTTCATCCTCAACTGTTCCGAAGCTCTGGCCATAACGGGAGTTGCGAGCGCCTCTCAGGCCCTCGCGATTCTTATGAGAGATGCCAATCGAGTCATTATTACGCTTGGGGAAGATGGATGTCTCGCGCAAGAACGGGGACAGTCGCCAATTCGCTACCGTGGCGTTCCTGCACCGGTATTAGATACGACAGGGGCTGGCGATAATTTCGCCGCGGGCCTGATTGCCGCACTCAGGGCCGGGAAGTCTTTGCGGGATGCCTTAATATTGGCCGATTTTTGTGCATCGCAATCGGTTCAGGCCATGGGAGGGTCAACGGCATCCCCATCCCGTCTTATGGCAAACCAATTCTTGACAAATCAGTCGTGGCAATTACCCAACTACGCCGGATGATGTGCATTTTGGAGAACAGGAGACCTGATCATGAAGTTAGCAGTCTTAGGAGGAGCCGGTATTCGTATTCCGCTTCTGGTCAAAGGGATTACCGGGGCGTCTCAGCCGTTATTTGATAAGGTGACGCTTTTTGACGTTGACGAAGAACGTTTATGGGTGATGTCTCGGTTGGCACAATATCTGCTGGATCAAGCTGGATCCCCCGTCCAACTCGAAGTGAGCACAGATATTGCGGAGTCGGTTCGCGGCGCCCAGTATGTATTTAGTGCCATCCGGGTTGGACAAAATGCTAGTCGGGTAATTGACGAGCGAGTGGCATTGCGCCAGGGAGTGGTGGGGCAAGAGACTACTGGTCCCGGAGGGTTTGCGATGGCGCTGCGCACCATTCCTGTGGCGCTAGAATATGCGCGGGTTATTCGCGCGGTGGCGCCCGACGCCTGGCTTTTGAACTTTACCAATCCCGCGGGGATTATCACCCAAGCGCTACTAGATCATTCTGAAGTGCCTGCCATCGGCATTTGTGATTCACCGCTTGGTATTCAGTACCGACTGGCACGGTATCTTGCCGTCAATGCTGAGGAATTAGAGATGGACTATGTGGGCTTGAATCACCTGGGGTGGATTTCCGATGTGCGCCATCGGGGCGAATCTAAGATCAAAGAATTGCTCCACCACTATGAAGATCTCAGTCAAGCGGATGCTGAATTTGGTGCGTTTGATGCTGGGCTGGTAAGGCAAATGGGTCTTTTGCCCAATGAATACCTTTACTACTACTATTATTCGGCAGAAGCAGTACGTAACGTGGTATCGGTTGGCGAGACACGGGGGGAACAAATCGTCACGCTGGCGGAGCGTTTATATTCCGACTTGCGTGAGGCGGTCCGGGATGGAGATCTTAGTCGGGCGTGGGCGTCATATCAAAGTACCATGGGCATGCGGTCGAAGACCTATATGCAGCGGGAGATGAATTCGTCCACTGAGGAACGCGGCGATCGAGAAGAGGACGGGCCCTCTACCGGTTACGCTGGGGTGGCGATGCAGGCGGTCCAAGCGATGCGGGGAGAAGCGCTTTATCCCATCATTTTAAATGTACGCAATGGGGGAGCGGTGACCGGCCTTCAAAGATCTGACGTTGTCGAGGTGCCAGCCGTGGTCAATGCGAGTGGGACACATCCCTTAGCCATGGGAGAGTTACCCCGAAAAATCGCAGGACTCATGCTCAGCGTGAAGGAATATGAACGCCTAACGGTACAAGCTGCCGTGACGGGGGATATCCAGACGGCCATTGAAGCATTGACGGTGCATCCCTTGGTCCCTTCTTATCGCGTCGCTAAAGCGCTGTTTGAGGACTATCGCACCCAATTGGCACAGTGGCTGCCGCAATTTTAATAGTGGAAGAGATGACAGGCAAGGTTCCTTTAAGAGATGGACGAAGTGACGATTGGATGTGGAAACGTCGCGAAAAAATCCGGAGGGTACCATCAGCCTCCGGATTTTGTGTTGAGTTGGATTATTCGAGATTAAATACCACCGTGGTCGCGTAGGTCATTTCTTTCACGGCATATTCGGGGCCTTCCCGCCCGATGCCCGAGTCTTTGACTCCCCCATAAGGCATATTGTCGGCACGATAGCTTGAACTGTCGTTTACGATAAGGCCACCCACGGATAAGTGCTCTGCGACGTAAAAGGCGATGTTGAGGTCACGAGTGAAGAGGCCAGCTTGCAGTCCGTAGCGACTATCATTGGCCATGGCCACGGCGTCTTGAATGTCGTGGTAAGGGATAATAATGGCCACGGGTCCAAATACCTCTTCTTGCATGACCTTAGCTTGGGAATTCACGTTCGTTAAGAGCCAGGGCGAGACCATAGCTCCATCGCGGGTGCCTCTCACGATGGCAGTGGCCCCCTCCGTGAGGGCTTCTTCCACCCAAGACGTGACGCGTACCGCGGCAGGTTCATCAATCATGGGGCCAATAACCACCGATGGGTCTTCGGGGTTGCCCATCTTCAGCGCGGTGATATGCGCTTCAAAGAGGCTCAGGAATGCGGCATAGATGGAATCATGAACGTAGATTCTTTGGACTGCGATACAGACTTGACCCGAATAGGCATAAGCTCTTTGCGCCAACACTTCACTCGCACGTGATAAGTCGGCGTCAGCATGCACTATATTAGCCGAATTGCTTCCCAATTCTAGGAGTACCGGCTTTATCCCTGCCGAAGCTTTAATGAGCGCTCCGACAGCAGCAGAACCCGTAAAGGAAACGAGTCCGATCCCGGGATTCTTGACCAGCCAAGCACCGATTTCGGGATTAGCCCCGGTGACGACATTGATCCATCCAGGCGGTAGCCCGGCGTCTTCCAGAAGATGGGCCAAATGAAGTGCTGTCAGAGGTGTGGTAGGAGCGGGTTTGAGTACCACGGCGTTCCCTGATGCTAATGCGGGCCCCACTTTATGCAAGACCAAATTGAGTGGGAAATTAAATGGCGTAATCGCCAGAACTACGCCATAGGGTTTTCGTAACGTGAATGCCAATCGATTTTCCGACCCAGGGTTGCCGCGTACTGGCACTTCTTCTCCATGTAAGGTGCGAGCGGCGAGAGCCGAATAGCGCAAGGTTTGTTGAGCCCGATCGACCTCCACGCGAGCATCTCGGAGAGGCTTCCCGGCTTCTTGAGCAATGGTCAGTGCAAAATCTTCGCGTCTTTGCGCCAAAAGTGTGGCGGCCGTTTCTAGAACACGACAGCGTTCGGGAATGGAGAGAGGACCTCGGGTCGCCTCAGCAGCAGCATCCACGGCCGCTGCTGCATCAGACGCGCTTGCCTCGGACACGTCCGCCAAGGTCATTCCAGACCATTTATGCAATACCGAATAGGTTTTTTTCGATAAAACTTCTTGACCACCAATATGTAGTCCTTTATGCATCTTTCAAACCTCCTTATGTGAGTGGATGCCTGTCGACAGCTGTTTACACACAACCAATGCACTCCTGACTCTATGATAGCCATTGCTACTCGATGTCGACAAAGGAAATACCGTCCGTGGTTGTCATCGGCGAGGTGAGATCCAGCAAAATACGCCGTTCTTTGAGATAGTCATAAGTGGCACGGCTCGCATCGACAGTTTGTGTGTCAATAGTGGCCGATAAGACCTCTTCGCTATCCCCGCTGAGCGATGCTAGAATTTCTCCGTGCGGGCCTGCGACGCAACTTTCACCGAGGTAGTGAATGGGACCGTCACTTCCGACGCGGTTCGCCATGGCAATAAACAGATGATTCTCTTGGGCACGCGCACGAATGGCGACGCGATGGGTGTCTCCATAAGGCGCCATATTGCCATTGGTGAGGACAATTAAATCGGCACCGAGAGTCGCGACGGCCCGGGCTGGTTCGGGGAATTCCACGTCGTAACAAATGAGGATACCGAGTCGCGTCCCATGCCATGAGCGCACGTAAACCCTTTTGCCGGGATGCACTCGCTGGTTTTCTCCCACCCAGAGATGTAGTTTGCGATAGGCTAATAGAAGCCCGTCTGGGCTGATTAACACCGAAGTATTGTAAATCCCATCTTGGGCACGCTCAGCGAGCCCTATGACCATGGCCGATTGATGGATTTGAGAAAGCTGGATCAGGCGGGCTATCATTTGGCCGTCAAGGGGTTCGGCCAACGCTTTGGTGGTTTCTTGGTCGGGAAATCCCAACAGAAATCCTTCCGGGAAGACCACTAAATCATGAGACGGGCCAACCGTTTTCATCACAACGGCTACCTTGTCAAGATTGTCTTCTGGTTTTCCGTCAGAACATTGGAGTTGCGCGAGAGCGATCTTTAACTGGCTCATTGTACTCCCCTTCTTTGTAAAGATCCCCGAAGAGCACGAGTGTCTCCGGGGATGTGTTGGTCAGACTCATTGGGATATAGAACCTCTCAATAATTCCATTTCATCAATATGAAGCGAGACAATGGTCGCCTCCGGGAAACCTGGGTCTCACTCATCGGCGACGATACTTCCCACTTTGTCTTTTAGGTTAGGAATCTGTCGCTGTCGTAGCCATGCATATCCTATTCCCACTACAAGCATGGCTAGGATTATCCAAGGAAAGAGATTATATGGCGATGGTTGTCCCGGCTCGATAAGTCCCCATAGAGGGAGAATAAGAAAAGCCACCCCGAGAATGGGGATAATGAGATGGCGCCAAATTGAGAAGCTTTTGCGATGTTGGCGAAGAAAGTAGACCGGAAGGGCTACGTTTAATGCTACGTACACCAAAGCAATGGGAATGGTACCCAAACTCCCCATCTCTCCCGCAACATTTATCGCAGAACCGTGGCTTGCCCAGAGTAGGGTGAGAACCAGTGCAAATATACTATAGACGACAAGAGAGACCCAAGGAGTGCCATATTGACTGACCTTGCCCAGTCCGTGCGGGAGAAGTTGTTCACGACCAGCGCTAAAGATAATTCGCGTCTGCGCCGTTGTAGCACCGAGTAGTGACGAAAAGGTGCTGGTTAATCCGGCCAGGTAGACTAAGATCGCAAATGGCCCTAGTGCTTTGCTGGCGGCGGTCACGAAGGGCACCGAGAGACCGGCAATGGTGGTAGCGTTATTGTGGAATACTAGTGATGTCGTCCATGCCATAAGTACGTAGATGACGCCAACAAAAATTGTGGCGGTGTAGATAGCCCGAGGGACGGCGCGTCGGGCATTTCGTGTTTCTTCCACCATAGCGCCGGGATTACCTACACCAATAAACATAAAGATAGCAAGCGGAAATGCTAGCCCCAAACCAGACAGGCCGTTCTTAATGTGGCTGGGATTAAAGCTAGCGAAGCTTAAGTGCGAAGCATTGGTAGCCACCATGGCGACCATACTTACCACAATGAGTAATAGCTCAAAGAAAAATGAGGCCATTGCCCAACGGGCGGACACTTTGACTCCGCGATAGACAAGAAACATCACAAATCCGACAAAGATCACCGTAATGAGTTCCCAAGGAACGGAGACATGTAGAAACTGTGACAAAATGAGCGCGGTCCAAGCGCCCATGACAGCCATAACATAACCGACAGCGACAATGTATCCAAAAGCCAGCGCCCAGGCCGTTAACACCCCGGGTATGGCGCCAAAGGTCTTTCCAATGTACGAGATATATGACCCCGAACTTGGCGTGACTCTGGTAAATTCCGTCAGGCTATTAACTTTTAGCAAAATAGCGACTGCCGCCACAATGATGGCTAGTGGGCTGGCCACTCCTGCAGCACCAGCAATCACCGCAAATGAAAAGAAGAAGCTCATTGCGGGTGCCGTGTCTGCTAATGACACCCCTAGAATGTCGGCTGTGGTTAGGGTGTTCTTATGAAGACGTTGGTGGTGCTGTGGCTTGGATTCGGCTCTGATCATAATGATTCACCTCAGTTCGTAATTTGTATTTTGTTCGGAAGGGTCGAATGCCGATGCACTCTATGGCTGTTCGCGAAGAGGGTATCCCCTTAACCGTCGTGGGAGTGGTCCGGAATCTCCTGACTGGCATAGCTCAATGCGTCATCGAGAATGGCAAGACCGCGATCTAACTCCTCTGAGCGGATAGTGAGGGGCATTAGCGTGCGGATGACGTGACTGTCCATCCCGGCGCGCATCAAGATGAGCCCATGTTCATAAGCATACTGGGCAGTCAGATTGGCAACGGCACCACAAGGATGTGGAGTGTTCTTGGAACAGACCAATTCCAAGGCTGCCATTGCCCCAAGACCGCGCACTTCACCGACAATGTCTAGTCGGGCATGAAAGTCCTGAAACCGTCTTTGCACTCTATCGCCTATTTCACGGGCCCCACGAAGAAGAGTTTCGGGGGATTCCCACTCTTTCAGCACAGAGAGACATGCAGCCAGCGCAACCGGATTACCAGCGTAGGTTCCACCTAAACCTCCCGGCTCTGGCGCATCCATGATCTTTGAGATTCCAACGACTGCTGCTAGTGGCATTCCGGCGGCCAGCGACTTTCCCAGTGTCATCAAATCGGGTTCAATGCCCGATTGCTCAATGGCAAAAAGGGTTCCGGTTCGGCCGAAACCGGTTTGGATTTCGTCGGCAATCAGTAAAATACCATGGGCCGCGGTGATTTCTCGTAGCCGGGGCAAAAAATCCATTGGGGGTACAATAAAGCCGCCTTCGCCCGCCACTGGCTCGACGATGACCGCGGCCACTTCTTCGGCGGCAATTTCGGTGGCAAAGAGGTCTAGCAGCCGATCGGCCGCTTGTCGTCCAAAACGCGGCGACATCCCCAAGGGATCTCGATAGGAATAAGGATAGGGAATATGGTAGATTTCCGGAGCCATGGGACCAAAACCGGCCCGATACGGTTTCGTTTTACCAGTAAGCGTCATGGTGAGAAGGGTTCTACCGTGAAATCCATAGGTAAATGCCACGATAGCGTGTCTCTTAGTAGCGGTGCGGGCGATTTTTATCGCGTTTTCCACCGCCTCGGCACCGGAGTTAGTAAACAGAACTTTTTTGTCTGGAGGTCCGGGAACGATCGCTACTAACTTCTCCGCCGCTTCCACATAGAGATCGTACGGGAGAACGTTGATAGAGGTATGGATAAAGCGATTCAACTGTTTTGCCATGGCGTCTACGATGAGAGGCGAGCGATGTCCAAGATTTTGCACACCGATACCGCCGGCAAAATCAAGATACTGGTTACCGTCCACATCCCACACCACAGTGCCCTCAGCTTTGTCGACGTAAATTGGGGTCGCGCTTGCGAGTCCACGGGGAATGACTCGGTGACGTCGTTTGGCTAAGGCTTGTGACTTAGTGCCGGGAATGTCCATGATGACCTCCTTGATTTAAGTGGAACGTAGATCATATTGGCGATGCGTAAGCTAAGTAGAATATTCGGAGACAATAAACACTAATCCAGTATGTTCGGTATTTTCTCTCAAAGTCCCTTGGAAATGATGCACAGTTATGAAATAATTTTTTGTGCAATGTTCACAGCGGGGAGGCGATCTATGCTAACAGTGAGGGAATGTTTGGCGTTGTCAGAGTTAGAAAGCATGAGGGTAGTGGCGGGAGAGAGGGGACTCGATCGGGCTGTGGAATTTTGTCACGTTGTGGAGGAGCCTGATGTCGAAGCGTGGGTGAGGCCGGGATTGTTTGCGCTGAGTACCGGGCATCCCATCCATGGGGGCGAGACTGGTCGCCAATGGGTGGCCGCACTACAGACACATGGGGTATCAGCGCTCGCGGTGGCCTTGGGTCGCTATCTCTCGGAAATTCCCCAAGATATGCTGGAGGAGGCCAACGATCGGGACTTGCCTTTAATGGTCATTCCGTGGGAGATCCCGTTTCTGAGCATTTCGGCCGCTGTTCATCGGTGCCTGATTGACGAGCAGACCACCGTATTGAAGGACCTTATCACCATGCAACAAGAGATTACTGAGGCAGCATTAACTGCTCCCGCGCTCTCCCAGCTCATTGATAATATCCGCCATTTGACGGGTCGCTCTGTGAGTCTGGGGCGACGCCAATCTGGCCCAATGACGCGATTTCCTTTGCCATCTATGCCGGACTCTGCAGTTGTTCTTGACGCAAGCGGAGATCACGACGTAGATCGCTATATAGGTCGCCAGATTGCTTTGGTCACCAATCTCTTTATGCTACGGGCGGAAGTGGAGCGGCAATTGGAATGGGATGCTCGCTCCCGGTTTATCAGTAGGTTCTTACTCGCGGATTCAACGGAGTTGGGACATTCGCGCTATGAAAGTTGGCCATGGCATCTTGATTCCAGGCACAGTTATCGTATCATTGCTGTCACCTTACCCCTAGCGACTCTCCCAGGAACCTCCCGACCAAATCCGGACATGAGCCGTTTTCGTCTAGAGATTTGGGAACGGTTAAAGGTGTTTGATCCGTTTCTCACCGTCGATGATATCCATCAATTGCTTGTGGCGGTCGTGGACGAAGAGATTGGTGTTCCGAGTGATGTCGCAGAACGGCTCTCCTCGTTGCTCGAAGACAATCTTGAAGCCGCCGTGGTTGTCGCGCCAGCCATACGGCCGGACGATCTTGCGTCCCAGTACCAGTTGCTGGTGCGGTTAGTGCCTTTTGCTGAATGCGGTAAGGTAACTTTTATGGATACCATGATTTATCCGTTGGTGGTGTCGGGGTTGCCCGAAACATTTATGGCGGTTCTTCTGAGCATGACTTGGGATCGCATTAGCAACCAAACTCTTAAGGGCACGTTGAGGGTCTGGATCGAAGAAATGGGGAGTGTCACTGATACGGTCGCAAAACTTCAGATTCATCGCAACACGCTTAGAAATCGGCTGAATCAGATCGAGCAGCAATTGGGCCAACCTCTATCGCGAGAACTGATCATCCAACTACAGATCGCCTTGGACTGGCAGAGGGCACACCATACGACTCAATACTCCCACGATGCCGGTTCTTGAAAGTGGCTCAGCCTAGTGGCGATTTCTTATCGCGTGCGGTTGACGAGAATACAACGTGGGACATCGCACCACCAGGGCACGATGAGGGACGAAACGTACCGGGTCCCTGGCAAGTGTGCCAGGGATCCGTATAGGTTGAATAAGTCGGGAAAGGTGAAATGTTGGTAATGCCTCCTTGAACCGGTTTTGAGAATCCGATTTGCAGTATGATGGAGATAAAGAGGTATTGCTGTCGTTCAGAGGGATCCATATCGTATGAACGCAGCCAATCGATTTTTGGGTGAGGGTATGCCTTGCAAGAGCATGTAAGTAATCGACTGCGCACGAATGTCCGACGCATGGGGCGCATGTGGACCAGTCAGTTGCGAAAGAACGCCACCACGATTGGATCCGCAACTTTGGTCAGTCGTGTCCTAGGATATGTTCGGGAAATTTTTATGGCCTCATTTTTCGGAACCTCGATGGCCACTGACGCCTGGCTGATGGCGAGTGTGCTTCCGAATCTACTATTCGGTGCCCTCTACGGGGCCGTGGCGAACTTGGTTGTCCCACTCTATATTGAGGCTAAACGCCATCCCAGTGCAGCGTATGCGACCCAGTTTATTCAAGAGGTGTTTACGCTTTTAACTGCAATCTCAATCAGCCTGTCGCTAGTGGCTTACGTGGCCACGCCCATCATCGTCCATTTGTTGGCCCCAGGATTTTCAGGTCAGCAATATCTCCTCACGGTAAGCATGACGCGAATTATGTTGCCGACATTTCTGTTCTGGTTATGGGCAGGACTGTTCTCTTCGCTTCTGCAATCACTCGCCATCTATGGGCCTCCGGCATGGGCTCCTGTGCTATTAAATGTGGTGCGGATCACGTCCATCTTGGCTTTGAAGCAGTGGTTGGGCATTCGGGGCGTGGCGTGGGGATTTACGGCGGGTGTTGGCGTGCAAATTCTGATTATGGTAGGACCGATGTTGCGTCAAAACATTCATTTCCGTATTACCTGGTCTTTTTCCCATCCGTTAACTCGGCGCTTGGTGAAATTGGCTTTCCCGATTGTACTGACGTCATTGACCAGTTCATTGGGCATCATTGTTGACCGGATTTTTGCGTCCAGTTTGCCGGTAGGGACGATTGCAGCACTAAACTATAGCTATCTCATTGTGCAATTGCCACTTGGCATTGCGGTCACCCCCTTGGTGGTGCCCGTGTTTACTCGCCTTTCTCAGCATATTGCCCATGGGCGATTTGCGGATTGGCGCAAGACGCTAAACTTCGGAGCATTGATGCTTGGAGGGGCGATGGCGATACTGAGTTTATTGGTCATCTTAGGGAGAACGTGGATTATCCGGATTATTTATCACCACGGGGCCTTTAATCAACACTCTATTGCTCTGACTAGCGGCATTTTGCCTTTTTTCGCAATTGGCTTGGTGAGCATGGCGATTAATCAGTTAGTGGTGAAAGGACTGGTGTCATTACAGCGCACTCAGTCTCTGGCCTTATGGAGTCTCGTGTCGACCGCGACTAACGTGGTAGCTGATATTTTGTTGGTACATCCTTTGCAAGGTCGAGGGCTTGCTTTGGGAACCAGTCTTGCTGGCATCGCCTACACGATAGGGGTTGCCTGGAGCTTGCGACGGGTGGTAAAACAGAGGCAAAAAGAATGGTGGGCTCCCAAAGCTCTTAATTGATGGTGACGGCGATTGATCGTTGGAGAAGTGCACTACATCGGCTATGGGACGAAAGGTTTTGGCTTCGATGATATGCGTAGCATCGTCCTACCAGATTAAGGGTGTGAAAGAAGGGATGATATGGAAGAAAATCGGCATCAGCGTGTAAAAAGTAGTCAGCGGAAAGTCGTACTGCCGTGGCCCTGGGTTGTGGCTGGTATCGTCGCATTATTGCTCGCACTATATGGAGTCTTCGGGCTGACCCTATCGCTCCATATCCCTGACTCGCGTGCGGTGACGGTACCGGTGCGGAAGGAACCCGGCATTAGACCTTCTCCTAAAAAAGTAGAGAGTCCGAGGTCCGCTTCTGAAGAGCCCTAATAGGCTCGGAGTTCACTTCATGTCCGAATCAGGGTGGAAGCCGTCTGATGGCAGCCAACTTGCGTTTAGCTTCCCGATTTACGATGACTATTAATGAGGGAGTTACAGGCGGAAAAGAAAGCGTTGTTGGAGAATCGTATTGGCTTTTAACCACACCGATTATTGACATCGGTGTGGTAGACATTTACATTGTACTAGTACAATAGAGGAGTGAGCCGGGTGTTTTTGTTGCCAGGGGGGAATGAACCATTGTACCGCCAATTAGTTATGGCGGTTCAAGAAGACATCCGTCGCGGTATCTATCAACCTGGTGATAGGCTGCCTACAGTCCGTGCAGTGGCCGCAAGCTTAGTAGTCAATCCTAATACCGTGGCTCGTGCCTATCAAGAGCTAGAAAAGTCGGGCGTGATTGAGACGGTCATAGGACGAGGGTCATTTGTATTAGATACCACTCAGGAGGTTGGTCGGTGGAAGCACACCATTCTTGAGGGCATGCGGAAACTCTACGAATTGGGATGGACTGCGGGAGAGGTAAAACACTGGTGTCTTGAGGCGCTCCAAGCTATGGAAAGCGAGGAAAATTGACCATGGGGTCGGCATCGGCGGTGCGTTTGCAGAGTATCGGCAAGGAGTATGATGGCGTGTCCATCTTGAAGGACATATCGTGGGCTGTTCCAGTCGGACACATTGTCGGGCTCTTGGGATTGAACGGAGCAGGGAAAACAACCCTCTTACGCTTGCTCATGGGCATTGTGCGCCCCAGTGAAGGAAGTGGATGGATTGGTGACCATGATATTGTCGCTGATTCTCCAGCCATGCGTCAGCGTGTCGGTTATATTGCCGAAAGAAGTACTATACCAGCGTCCTTCACGGCCAATCGACTGGAGCGAATCGGCAGATCCGTATTTTCTTCGTGGGATAGCGGCGAGTTTGATCGCGTACTTAAACGTTTTTCCGTTCCTCGGGACAAGCGCGTCTACTTGATGAGTCAAGGGCAGCGGGTTCTCGTAGCGTTGGCCTTTGCACTAGCCCATCAGGCTGAACTCCTGTTGTTGGATGAACCGACCAACGGATTAGACCCTCTAGTGAGACGAGAATTCCTCATTCAGTTAATCGAAGGGGCGTATGATAACGGACGGACCGTGATTATGTCGTCGCATAGGATCGAGGAAATTCGCGATGTCGCACAGGATGTTGCTATTTTGCACAAAGGACGGTTAGTTACCGTTGGATCGCTTGAAACACTCTTAGAAGAGGACCATCTGGTAACGCTTAGACATCATGAGGAGGTGCTCGATTTAGCTCGACTTCCCGGTGCTCACCGTATCGTGTGCAGTGAGCAGCAAGCAACCGTATATGTTCGAGGATTCGACGAGACAAAGGTTCGCGCTTGGTTAGAGTACAGACGCATCGTGGATTGGACGCACTATCCCGTATCATTGGAGCAACTGTTTGAAGATCGGGTGGCTGACCATGTGGAATAAGGAGTTGTGGGAAGGGAGGTGGCGCGTACCCATTCTTACCGGGAGTGGATGGCTGATTGCGGTGATATTTCCGCTGTTGTTCGGACTCATTCATCCATCATCGTCACAGAGATTGCCCCACAGTATGTTGCTTTTACTTCAGTATCCGCATTTTGCCTACGGATGGTTTGGTGAGGATTTGCCGGAAATTCTTTTGGTCGCTGTGGTGGCTTGGGCGTATGGGAGCATCGCTCGAGAGTGGCAATCAGGTACCGTGGAATTTTTGGCGCAGTTGCCACTAACGCGGTGGCAAGTCGCTTGGCGAAAAGCGGTGATTGGCACAGGAGAGGTGGCGTTCATCGCTTGCTCTTCGAGCGCAGTATTGTGGTTAATGAGCCTTTTCACAGGACACTACCTACCTATTATTCCCTATGTGCTATCGGTGGTTTTGATCACGGTCGGATTTATTGGAGTGCTTTGGCTCATGAGTGCCGTCGTGTGGCTTTTACACAGTGGCTATTCGGTTATGGGGGTTGGACTAGGGATTTTTGTGTGGAGTGTGATTACGGCGAGTGTGCCCGCGATGGGCGTGTTCTCGCCATTAAAATATATCGCGAATACCTCTCCATATGCGCACCTGTCATTACTATGGGAACATTTAGCACTTGCTGTGGTGATGACGATAGGGGTGGGGCTCATCAGTCTTTGGGTGGCGGGAAATCAGGAATTTGTACCTTATCATGGGAGGGATCAACTATGAGTGATGCTATGGACGTGGTGACGGTAACAACACCGACGGTAGAACGAATGTCTGTGGTAAAGACACTGGGGACGGTCTTTGGGGTGGTGGTGAGAAGTCGTGGATTTGGGGGCAATGTTGTCGCAGGATTGCGTTCACTAGCCGGAGGGGAGATTAAGGAATATACGGAGATGCTGGAACAAGCGCGAGGCCATGCATTAGACCGGCTGAAGCAGAATGCCGCGGAACTCGGTGCTAATGGTGTCGTGGCCATGCGGTTCGATTCATCGGAATTAGGTCAAACCATGAGTGAAATTGTTGCCTACGGAACCGCAGTGATTTTGGAGCCGCGTGCAACCGGCATGGGTGCTCACGAATAGCGATTGATGTCGGCGGAACATCTTACGGTAGATGGTTCGGTGGCATCAAGATTGTATTGGAGGGCTGAATCAATGTCAAAGAGTCTTGAAGTGCAATGGCCATTAGAGTCGACCACGGTGTACGGGAGTATCGTCGTCCCTGACGGTGAAGGGCCGTTTCCCGCCGTGGTTATGGCCGCGGGTAGTGGTCCGACCGATCGAGAGTGGAATTCGCCATTGTTGCCTGGGGAAAATGGTAGTGCTCGGCTCTTGGCTGAGTCCCTAGCAGAACACGGATTTGCCACATTACGGTATGATAAGCGCGCTTCGGGAGCGCATGCGATGGAGAATATGCGTTCTCTAGCCGGCGCCTTAAGTATGAATTCGCACCGCGAGGAGTATGCGGGGGCAGTAGCAAAATTGGCATCCATGCCTTTTATACGACCCGAGGAGATTTTTGGATTGGGTAATAGTGAGGGGACCCTGCACGTTCTTCACTATCAGTTGGAAGAGCCCGCTATTCCTTTGGCAGGCATCATATTAGCCGCGCCTCCCGGCCGTCCGGTGGCAGTGGTTGCGCGTTCGCAATTGGCCGAGCAGGCACAAATGGTGTCCAATGGCGATGCCCTTTTGGCGTTATATGATGAAGCCATCGGGCGGTTTGAGAACGGGGAACCGGCGAGTCCCGATGCTGCGCTTCCGGAAGGCGTTCAAGCCCTCATTGCCTCACTGGAATCGCCGATGAATCTTCCGTTTTCGCGGGAATTGTGGCGAGAAAATACAGTGCCCTTGATTACGAAGATTGAGGTTCCGGTATTGGTGGTGATTGGGAAGAAGGATATTCAGGTAGATTGGCGGAGTGATGGTGAGCCGTTAGAGGTGGCCACCGCCGATATGCCCCATATCGCCTTTGTCTATCCGTCCAATGCCAATCATCTCTTAAAGTATGAATCAGTAGAACGGTCAGCATTAAGTGCTCCGGAGGTGGCTCGTCGCTACAATGCAGACGGTACGTCACTTGATCCAGAAGCACTGAGTAAGATAGTAGGTTGGCTTCGCTCGTGTACCAGACCATAGTGACCATGGTAGAGGACCATCAGAGGTACCGAGATATTGACGAGGACATGGGACAGAATATACCTCAACCGCTCGTGCGGAGCCTGTCGGAAGATCTGCCACTGAGTTTATCGAAAGGCGGACTTTGAGCTGATTCTTTCTTGATGGGTATAGAGGTGTCAATAGTGTATATTGCGATTTAATCCGGCCATGCTAAGGGAAAATCTGAGAGTGAGGACCCACATGAACGGAGCGGTGTTTCCTCAGGAAGAGATTCAGCGACTACTCACCATGTTGGAGACATGGACCGTTTCGCTGCAAGGCCAGGTTGCTCAAGCAGCCTTGGATCGCGGAGATGTGAAAGCGCTTATAACCATACTGGGGCAATATCGATCCACGGCTGCAGATTTGGTGGTGCAGACACTTCAAGGCGGATGTGTCATCTATCTGGGCGGACTCATCGAACAGAACCTTCTCGCCACCATTTTGACTGCGGGCAAACCGTTTCAAGAAATGATGCACTCGGGCCTCCTTCGCCACAAGCTTTCTGGCTGGCATCAGGTACTATATGCGGTATGGACGGGACAAGCGGTGTTTGTCGCAGATGGGGTGTCGGGGGCGGTATCGCTAGATGTCGCGAATCCTCCGCACCGTGCGGTCAACGAACCAGGAACGGAGCAGTCCATCCGCGGCTCACAAGAAGCGTTTGTGGAACCGAATGCCCTTAAGATCGCACAGGTCCGGGAGCGGTTACCCGAGCCGTCAGTCCATGTGGAGACAATCACGATCGGGACACGGTTTCCCTTGGCTTGTGCTCTTCTCTATGTGGAGGGATTGGCCTCCACCCAGGTGGTTAATACCGTACGAACGCGGCTGCAACAGCTATCAATCGACACGCCGACTAATGCCACGCGTATCGGGAGTCTCATTCGCGATGAACCCTGGGCTCTCTTTCCTACGGTACGATATAGCGAGCGAGTTGATTGGGTAACGCTACAATTGGCCAGTGGTAAGGTGGCTGTCGCGGTCAATGGGGATCCTTTTATGATTACGGTCCCGTGTAGCCTCGGGGATTTCTACCGAACTTCGGAGGATTATAGTGCGGCGTGGTATGACGCCTCGTTCGTTCGCGTTATTCGCCTGATGGCGTTTGCCTTTGGCGTCATGCTCCCCGGCTGGTATATTGCGCTCACGGAAGTGAATCCTGACCTCATCTCGCCCACCCTGTTTGATATCGTAGCCGGCAGCCACACGGGACTACCCTTTACTCCGTTTGTGGAAGTGGTAGTGATGATCTTAGTCATCGAGATTCTGCGCGAAGCGGCCGTGCGCTTACCCAAAGTGTTAGCGACGACCATCGGTACGGTGGGAGCGATCGTGGTGGGCACCGCGGTCATTAAGGCGGGATTTGTCAGCCCTCAGATTATTGTGCTTATGACCTTTACGGCACTTAGCCTCTTCAGCGTGCCGACATATGAACTCTTAGCCAGTTGGCGCCTGGTGAGCTGGGCTCTTTTATTGAGTGCTTTTGTGTTGGGGATTTACGGCATGGTTTTGGTGACCCTCTTGTTGTCGATTGAGTTACTGAGTTTGACCTCTTTTGGGACCCCCTATTTAGTACCATTTAGCCCGTGGCGTCCAAAAGATTTAACGAATTCGCTATGGAGAATTCCCTGGCGCCACTTGGGACGGCGTTTGACTGAGAGCCAAGCCACGGAACTGCAGTGGATGGACGACTTTTCGTGAGGAAGAAAAAGGCATTCGCTCTGGGCTTGGTTTGCCTGACACTATGTCTGGGAGGGTGCTGGGACCAACATCCGGTCGAAACGCGGGCCGCCGTCTCTGCCATCGGTATTGATCCCGGAAGTCGTCGCGGCACCGAAGACTATACATTTACCTTTCCGAATGTGACCGCGACGGCGGGAAGTTTGGCTACAACTCCCCAGTCGCAGGAGTTTTATACCGTTCACGTGACCGGTAGAAATCTTATTCAGGCACTCCTGGCGGCTCAACGAGAAGAGAGCCGGACGTTGTATTTAGGTCAAGTGCGAGTGCTGTGTCTGTCCACTCGTTTGGCACCGCAAACGTGGCGCTCGATACTGAACACCATGGCCGACTCCGGGCGATTTGTACTCACCACTTGGGTTGTTGGAGCGCAGCATGCAGGAGCGGTGGCAGCATTAGCGCCTCCAACCGAAGTCGTTCCCGAGGTTGCTGTATACAATGCGATGGTGTGTCGATGTCAAGCATTTCGCTGGCCTGGGCGCGCGTGGAGATTGTGGGACGCCGATGCTACGTCCGGAATCTCTCCCGCCGTGGTCATGATTGCGGCAAAGGGGGAACGATTCCGCTTGACACAGCTCGCAGTGATGGGATCGAATCGGATGGTCGCCTGGCCCGCCCAGGCGACGGCTGGCTGGGCGTATCTCACGGGTCGCGTGCTCAAAGATAGTATCAATATTGAGATGCAGCACGTGCCGCTGGTCGTGGGGCTCATTCGAGGCTCACGGAGATGGCAATTTTCGCGACACGGGCGTCAGGTGGTCATGCACGTGACACTCAATTATTCCGGGGTGGTGTTAGGGACTACCACACCATCTGACAGTATAGCCCGAGACCAGGAGGTCGAAAATGCCGCAGCAAAAGCTATTCTCAAACGAGTGGCAGCGGCATGGCAGGAGGCCAAAGAGACGCACACTGACCCCATGGGATGGCACCGCGCGGAATTGTGGGAACACTCCAAAGACGAGGGCGGCCCGCTATCGTGGAGAGGGTGGTCGGTGGTCACCACGGTTCATTTTCACTTACGGGAAGAGGGGGTCTTACAATAGCTGTGGAGCAGCTCAATCGGCTCAATCTCTTGTGGATCATGTCAGCGAGTATGCTCACGGCCGGACTCTTCATTTGGCCACTCTACATTGTGAAAGCAGCTGGGCAGAATGCCGGGTTGATATTAATGATGGCACTCGCCTGGGGAATCACCATTGCGCTCAGTGTCCCCGGAAAGAGTGGGCATCCGAAAGTCACATTGATGTTGGATGGAGTGGCGTTAGCCGGAGTGTGGCTTTTGGATGGTCTCTTGCTAAACCAACTAGGCGGCATGTTACAAATGTTCTATTACTTCAATACACCTCGATGGGCCTTGATGGCGCCGTTGCTATGCACGGTATGGTGGGCGGTCAATCGGTCTGCGTCGACAGCCTGGCGTCTGAGCCAATTCTGGGTGCCCATTCTCTTGGTCGTGTCGTTCGGGCTCTTTGCCTTGGCGAGCCTGAATGTCCATCATCCTCGGGTTCTCTTTCCAAACCAGGTCATCGCGATTTTTCCCCTTATTCACGGACTACGCGCCATGGCGTATATGGGTCTTCCACTGGGCCTGACGTTGCGCCGCATCGGCGCGCGCTTGGCCGAGCCGCCATCGGCCAAGTGGCGGGTGCTGGCTGTAGGATTGCCGTGGGTATTTTTGGTTGCACTGTATGCTGTGGCAATGGGATCACTCGGACCTGATGGGATTATTGCTAGCCGTTGGCCGGTGGTGATGACGATGGAAAACGTCACATTGGACAGTACCTTTTTCCTGTCACGTGTGGGAATCGTGGTTGTATTTACGTGGACCCTCGGCGTCACGTTGGGGCTCATTATTCATCTTAGAATCGGATTGATGCTAAAACCCCTGACGCTTCATTGGCGCCAGGGACTGACTGCTGCTGCAGTGGTTCTTTGGGGGGGTATTGCGCTCGCCATCACCTCCCCTCAAACATCGAGTCGATTTTTAGTGAAGGGGTTCGACCCGCTGGCGGGATATTATTTAGTCATGGAACTGGCCGTGCTTTGGGCATTACGCGCACTTTTCTATTTTCGTTCGCGTCCAAGGTTGGATACAGCGCAGTAGGCCAATCTGGCGTGCTACCCAGCACAGCACGACAACTTGGTGATGTCGGTATCAAAACCCAGGGCTGCTAGCTTCAACCCTTCCGACATCGTAAGATATGGTGCCAGGGTATTCGTTAAATCGGTAATGGTCAGTCGATGATTAATCGCGAGTACCATGGAATAGATGAGATCTCCAGCATTTTCGGCGACCACTTGGGCCCCGCGGATGCGCCCGGTATCAATCTCGGCTACTAATTTGATGACTCCTTGAGTATCACGGTTCACCAGGGCTCGAGGCACAGCAGAAAGCGGCAAAATCGAAGATTTTACCGGGATGCCCTGGTGCTCTGCTTCTCCTTGGGTGAGTCCCACAGACGCTATGGCAGGCTGTGTAAAAGTGACCGTGGGCACCACCTCCAAATTGAGGGTTGCGGGTGAGGGAGTGAGTCCAAGCGCATTTTGCGCGGCGATTTTTCCTTCATAGGCGGCCACGTACACAAATTGGGGACCCAAGGTGACATCTCCCGCCAAGTATATGCGCGGATTGCTGGTCTTTAAATGAGCATCAAAGAGTGGCTGATTATGCACGTCCATGTCAACTCGTGCAGCGGAAAGATTGAGCGCCTCAATATTGGCATCTCGACCCGCCGCGACCAACAATGCATCGCCATGAATCACTTGCTCTCTTCCCTTTACAGTGAGAACCACGTTGATATCTTGTGCCTTTCCTGCCACACGTTGGTATTGCGCTCCCGAGATAATATTGATTTTGGCGTCATTGAGCATCTTGGTAATGACTTCACGCACCTCGACATCATAAGTTGGCATCAGTTCTTTTCCGCGCTGAATCAAGGTGACTTTTGATCCCAGACGACGAAACAATTGTCCTAATTCCATCGCGATATAGCCCGAACCGATGACAATGAGATGGCGCGGCGGTTCAGATAGGTTGAGTATGGATGTGCTTGTCATGTACGGGATATCAGCTAATCCCGCAATTCTTGGGATATGCGGGCGAGCGCCTGTGGCGATGATGTAGCGGTCTCCTTTAATGATGCGATCGCCGACGACGAGGGACTGATCGTCTAGGAATCGCGCTTCACCTGAGATGAGGTCAATGTGATATTCACGAATGAGATTGGCGTACTTTTCTTGGCGCATCACGTTCACGAGAGCGTCTTTTTCTTTCACTAGGGTGCTCAAGTCCGGTCTTTCGGCGCTAGTTCTTAAACCCAGAAACGGGTTGTGTGACGCTTGGTGATGTACCTCGGCTGCGCGCAGGAGGGCTTTCGATGGAATACAACCCACATTGACACAGGTCCCCCCCAGCGTATCGCGTTCAATGATGGCTACCCGCGCACCCGCACCGCGAGCTTCGATGGCTGCCGCAAAGGCTGCGCTTCCGGATCCCACGATGACTAAGTCATAGTCAAAAGCCGGATTAGGTAGCACCTCTTGGACCGGGAATGACTGATTTTGTCGAATACCCACCACATGATAACCTATTTTTTCTACGGCGAGGCGTGCTTCGTGGTAGGCGACATCCGCGCTCGCAACAAACGTGGCCTCGCCACGATGAAAATTGGCGTGGATATCTTCAGCGCCACAGAGCGCGAGTGCCTGACTAATGTGGAATTCACAGTCACTACACGTCATTCCATCAATCGTCATCTCATAGTGTTGGGTACTGGACACGATATCTTCCTCCGTTATCGATTCATGGTACCGAATCTCTCTATCAGGGCAGTTGAAAGGGAAATGTATTCACCGTACTTTACAAATTATTTGTCACGGATGCCGGCTGACGATGGTACAGCTTGCCACTGCTGTCCAATGGTCGCCGAAGATGGCAGCGCCGAGGTCCAATAGCGTATGAACGCGCTCATCCGCTAATCGGTAGTATACATAGCGCCCTCGAGGCTCCGTGGTGACCAAGCCGCAGTTCTTGAGGCAAGCAAGATGATTCGACAAGTGACCCTGTCCCACTTTGAGATGACTTACCAACTGCCCCACATTAAGGTTACCTTCTCTGCGTAGAGCTTCTAATACCTGCAAGCGGATCGGATGACCTAAAGCCTGCCAAAAGTCAGCCCACAATGGATAGTTCTGGATAGTATAGTCGTTCATTGGATACCTCCACGCGCTCATATTCTGATATTACAATATGATGGGGTTATAATCAATCTGATGGAAAGGCGCTGCCAGATGTGACTGCCTCAAGTACACTCTACAGAGCGTCTAAATGATAGGGCGACAATCGTGATGGTAGAGAAACCAGGCTGGGACTTTAAATCGTGCCGTGTGGCGTTCGGACAAGGTGAGGGTGCATCTTGTACCCCCAGCGTTTTATGCGATCTCCTCAAGGTCTGTCTTCGCCTTTAATGGACTCAATGCCTGTAAATTGTCATGGATAGGGAGGGCCATAATCGGCCTCTATTGGGATTAGAGGACATAGGACCTTGCACCGCTTCATGATCGGGGAGTAACCCTTTCACTAATTGGTTGACTATCATCGGGTTTCGACGTCGCGTCCTTTGAGCCACGGTCACCGTTGCCTCGGCTGAGAACGGCGCCCTGTTTGTGGAGAGAACCACTCACCAAGGTGCAGTGACTGTTGGAGCGTCCGGGACAGCATTTACATTTTGTTGCATTAATCTGCGTGTAGTTTTCGGATTTCCGGATGGTCTGCGAAATCCCATTCCCACGGGGCCAAAAGAAGTGGCACGTTGGAGTTGCGGATACAAATCATTCCAGAGTGCGATGACTTCTAATGGGAATACCAATTCACGGAGGTGAAGTATTTTATGGCAAAACCGCATATTGTGGTGCTTGGTTCCAATTTCGCTGGATTGGGAGTGGCGCAGGAATTGCGTCAAAAAACGCAGGACAACACGGATATTACGGTCATCGATCGAAAGCCCTACTTGTTGTTTGTACCGAATATTGGTATCGAGGTATTAGAAAATCGTAATCCACTGTATTCTATGCAGATGCCTCTCCTCCCCGCCATGCAAGAGGACAATCTAAACTTTATCTTAGGCGATGTCCACTCGATCGACGTAGAACGACAAGTCGTAGAATTCATGCCTACGGAAAGATTGGGCAGTGCAGTGGCTCAAGTTCACTATGACTACTTGGTCGTAGCTTTGGGCGCGCGATTAGCCTATGACCAAATCGAAGGGTTTGCGGAATTCGGGCACACCGTCAGTGATACCTATTACGGCAATCAATTGCGACGCTATCTATACGGGCAATACCAAGGAGGACCAGTGGCCGTAGGATCCGCCCACTTTCACCAAGGGAGCTACTCTACGCAATATGTCCCTAGCGCAGACGCCGGTTGTGAAGGACCACCGATTGAGGTCATGTTGAGCATGGGCAATTGGTTAAAGTCACATCACTATGGGGGGCCGGAAAATGTTTCTGTCTTTACTCCGGCCGAGTGGATTGCCGAAGATGCCGGGATGGGCATCGTTCATGGTCTCCTCAAAATCGCTGGTGATATGGGATATCACTATGTTAATAAGACCGGAGACATCAAGCGTCTGACCAAAGACGGCATTGAATTTATTCATGGGCCGTCCATTGAAGCGGAGCTCAAGATTATTTTTCCGGATTGGGTTGCTCATCCGTTTCTTCACGATCTCCCTATTTCCGACGATGTGGGCTTCATCGAAACCGATATGACGATGCGTAATCCCAAATATTCTAATGTCTTTGCATGCGGCGATGCCGCGGCCGTCACCGTTCCTAAGTTAGGCATTTTAGCACACCGGGAAGCGGAAGTCGTAGCGCAACAAATTAGTCACGATTTAGGATTAATTCGCCTAGGCACAGATGAGGGTAAGTTCATACCTATTGTCGATTGTATTGGAGACATGGGAGCCAATGAAGCCTTCTATATTAGTTCAAACACCTGGTACGGGGGAGACCGAGAGATTTTCCGTATGGGTCGAATACCCTTCCTCTTAAAATTGCAATACAAAAATATGTTCTTTCGCACTAATGGAAAGGTGCCACCGTGGGGACTGCCCGCTGCGGACCTGTTTGCCGAACTTCTGGGAAGGAGTGTGCCATGATGGCGTCTGGTACACACGCGGTGTGCCCATTATCTGAAGAGCAGTGGCAGGGCATTGCGAAACTGGGCGAGTGGGTCAATGTTGTCCATGAGGCCTTGGAGGGACCTCTTGGGAGCGTGGCGATTGACTATGTCGAACATGCCGCAAATATTGTTCCATCGGACACCTTGTCCGCTGTTGAAGAAACCCTCACTATGCTTGTTGAATGGTCAAAAGATGGGACCCTACGACGTATCCACACCGCGGTCGCCCTCATTTCCTCGATGTTCTCGGAAGAGAACGTCAAT